>CALWNS010000078.1 GCA_944382805.1 uncultured Gemmiger sp.
AGCTCGGCGCGCTGCAGTACCGCAGCGTGCGGTTCGAGACCGAAACGCTGGACTGCCCCAACTACCAGGGCAACGCGGTCATCAACTATACCGACGCCGAGACCCCCTACACCCGCATCATCGAGCATAAGCACTTTGAGTTCGGCTCCACCGAGCCGGGCACCAAGACGGTCATCAGCCGCGAGTATTCGGCCGAATGGCGCCCGGGCGACGAGCCATACTACCCCGTGAACGACGAGACCAACATGGCGCTGTACGCCCGCTACAAGGCCCTGGCCGACGCCGAGCCGCACGTTGTGTTCGGCGGCCGTTTGGGCGAGTACCGCTACTACGATATGGACAAGGTCATCGAAAGCGCGCTGGCCTGCGTGGACGTCCAGCTTGACAAGATCAACCAGTACAACCAGTAAGGAAGTTTTTATGCAGACCCAGTTCAAGACCCGCCCGCTCAAGATCAGCGCCTCGGTCCTTTCGGCCGACCTGGCGCACCTGGCCGACCAGTGCCGCCTGGTCCTTGACGCCGGGGTCGATATGCTGCACATCGATGTGATGGACGGCCACTTTGTGCCCAACCTGACCTACGGCGCGCCGGTGCTCGGCTGCCTGCACCGCGCGCTGCCCGATGCCTTTTACGATGTACACCTGATGATCGAGGAGCCGGACCGCTACGCGCCGGACTATGCCGCGGCGGGGGCCGACCTCATCACCTTCCACCTGGAGGCGACCCGCGAACCCGGGGCTACCATTGCGGCCATCCGCAAGGCGGGCTGCCGCGTGGGCGTCAGCATCCGCCCGGCCACGCCGGTCAAGCGGGTGTTCAAGTACCTGGGCGAAGTTGACCTTGTGCTGGTCATGAGCGTGGAACCTGGTTTCGGCGGGCAGCCTTTCCTGCCCGAGACCCCGGCCCGCCTGGCCGCCCTGCGCGCGGAGATCGACCGCCGCGGCCTGCCCACCATGCTGGAAGTGGACGGCGGCGTCAACGCCCGGACCGCGCCGCTGTGCGCGCAGGCCGGCGCCGATGTGCTGGTGCTGGGCAGCGCTTTGTACGGCGCGCCCGACCCGGCCGCGCTGCTGGCTGACCTGCACGCGCTGCAACCGTAAAACGGGAAGGAGATCCCATGCCAAACCGTAAACCCATCGAGCGGAGCGCCAACTTCGCTTATTATGCCGACATCCTGTGGTGCTGTGTGCCGCTTATGGTCATGGCCTGGTTCTTTTACGGGCCGCGGCCGCTGCTGCTCATGCTGACCGGGCTGTTCACGGCCTATGTGTGCGACTGCCTGGCCGCCCCGCTGCACGGGGCGCACTACCGTTCGCACGAACCCTCCAGCGAGGCGTTCGCCGCCCTCATCGTGCTGATGCTGCCGGCCTCGGTCCCGTATGGCGTTGTGGTAACGGCGGTCATCGTGGCCGTGCTGCTCAAAGAGACGTTCGGCGGCGAGGGCCACTATCCGTTCCACCCGGCGGCGGTCGGCGTGGCGGTGGCCGTGCTTTCCTGGCCGGAAACGGTGCTGCGTTACCCCGCGCCGGGCGCCGTGCTGCCGCTGGGGGCTGTGCCGCAGGACCAGCTGGTGGCCGGCATGAACGCCTCGCTGTCCGGCGGCGGCCTGCCTTCGGACACCACGATGAACCTGTTCACCGGCTCGGTGGCCGGGCCTTTGGGCACCGGCGCGATCCTGGTCATCCTGGCCTGCGGGCTGTTCCTGCTTGTGCGCGGCCACCTGCAGCTGTCCACGCTGCTGCCGTACCTGGCCGTGTGCATCCTGACCCCCTGGCTGTTCCCGCAGCTCAACGACCTGCCTTCGTTCAGCTTCCCGTGGGAGTTCGTGCGCCAGCGCATCTATCTGGAAAAGTGTATCACGCTTGGCGGCAGTATGCTGTTCGGCGGCGTTTTCCTGGCCTGCGAGCCGGTCACGCAGCCGGTGCGCCTGTCCAGCCGCATCATTTACGGGCTGCTGCTGGGCGTCGCCACCACGGTGTTCCGCTACAATACCGTGTACGAGACCGGCATCTGCTTTGCGCTCATCATCGTGGGCGCTTTCCCGGAATGGCTTGACCGCGTGGCCCGCCGTACCGAGCGCATGAAATTTATGAAGAGGGAGGAAAAGCTGCATGGCCAACGAGCAAAACCGAAAGCCGTCTAAAGCCCCCGGCGCCCAAACGGGCGGGCGGCGCATCAACCGCCGCCGCGAACAGCCGGAACATTCCCAGACGGTCATCATCCCCCAGCTTTCCCCCGAAGTGCTGGAAAAAGCCCGCCGCGCCGCGGCCGAAGGCAAATCGGCGCAGCAGATCGAGCAGGAGGCCCTGGCGGCGGCCGCCGAGCAGAAAGCCCCTGCCGAGCCGGCGGAACAAGCGCCCCGCCAGGAGCCGAAAAAGCCCGCCCAGCAAGCGCCCCGCACCCGGCAGGAGGCCGAAGCGGCCCTCTACCAGGCCGTACACGACGACCACCTCTGGCTCAACAACCCCGTCATGGTGCGCGGCCTGGGTCTGGCGCCCATTGTGGCCGTGGCCGTCAACGGCAGCTATGCGCTCATGCTGTGCGCGGCGGGCATCCTGCTGCTTACCGCCGCGCGCGTGCTGGCCGTGGCGGTCTGCCACCTGACCGGCAACCGCTTCCGCGCGCTGGTCTATGCGTTTTCGGCGGCGGTCGTGTATATCCCGGCCTATCTCATCCTTTACGAACTGTTTGGCTCCGGCCTTACGCTGCTGGGCGTTTACCTGCCCATGATGGTGGTGGAGCCGGCCATCGTCAAGCGCATGGAGGCCGCCGAACTCGAAACCATCGGCGAAGCGTTCCGCCGCGGCATCAACAACACGGTGGGGCTTTGCATCACCACCATGCTGGTCGGTTTGCTGCGGCAACTGCTGGTCACCGGACTGGTGTTCGGTTATATGGGGTTCCAGGCCGCGTCTCTGCCGCTGCCTACCCACCAGGCGGCAGGGTTCCTGCTCAT
>CALWNS010000079.1 GCA_944382805.1 uncultured Gemmiger sp.
AAAGACGAGGGTGAGGAACCGGCGCTGGCCGGGGCCTCGCCCTGTGTCTGTTTCACGCAGGCGCCGCAGTTTTCCTTTCCGCAGGGGGCTGTGCCGCTCGCGCACCGGCCCGTCGTTGTGGGTCTGGGCCCGGCGGGGCTGTTTGCCGCGCTGCTGCTGGCCAGGGCCGGGTACCGCCCGCTGGTGCTGGAACGCGGCCCCGCGCTGGACCGCCGCGTCGCGGCCGTCGCCCGCTTTGAGGCAACCGGCATCCTGGACGAGAATGCCAACATCCAGTTTGGCGAGGGCGGCGCAGGCACGTTTTCCGACGGCAAACTCACCACCCGCGTGGGCGACCCGCTGTGCGCCTTTGTGACGCAGGCGTTTTTGCGCCACGGCGCCCCGGCTGAGATCGCCTGGCGGCAAAAACCGCATATCGGCACCGACCTTCTGCGCGGCGTCATCCGCAGCATCCGCCGCGAGATCGAGATCCTGGGCGGCGAGGTCCGCTTTGAGACTGCGCTGACTGGCCTGCAGCTGCGCGGCGGCGCGCTGGCTGGCATCGAGACGTCGGCCGGGCCGCTCGCCTGCGAGCAGCTGATCCTGGCCGTGGGCCACAGCGCGCGCGATACCTTTGCGATGCTCTCGGCCAGCGGGCTGCCGCTGGAGTGCAAGCCGTTCTCGGTCGGGTTCCGGGCCGAGCACCTGCAAACCGAGATCGAAACAAGCCTTTACCACGCGGCGGCCGGGCACCCGGCGCTGCCGCGGGGCGAATACCAGCTCAGCCAGCAGGTCGGCGGCGGGCGCTGCGTCTACACGTTCTGCATGTGCCCGGGCGGCACGGTCTGCGCGGCCGCCAGCGAGGCGGGCGGCGTCGTCACCAACGGCATGAGCCTGCACGCGCGCGACGGCCAAAACGCCAACGCGGCGGTCGTCGTCAGCGTCGACGGGCGCGATTTCGGCGGCGACCCCGCCAAAGCGGTGGCGTTCCAGCGCCAGCTGGAACAGGCCGCCTACCGTGCCGGCGGCGGGGCCTACCGCGCCCCGGCCGAGACGGTGGGCAGCTTTTTGCAGGGCGCCGGCCGGCTGGACCTGGGCCGCGTGCAGCCGACCTACCCGCGCGGCGTGACGCCGTGTGACCTGGGCGCGCTGCTGCCCGGCGAGCTTTCGGCAGCGCTGCGCCAGGGCCTGACGGCGTTTGGCCGCAAATTGGCGGCCTATCGCGCGCCGGACGCGGTACTGACCGGGCTGGAGACCCGCACCAGCAGCCCGGTGCGCCTGCCGCGCGACGGCGAAACGCTGCAATGCACGGCGCTGCCGGGGCTGTACCCCTGCGGCGAGGGCGCGGGTTATGCCGGCGGCATCATGACGGCCGCGGTGGACGGCGTGCGCTGCGCCGCCGCACTGATGGCGCAAAACGCCCCGCCCGCGGGCTGAGGAGGCCCGTGCGCGGCAAATTTGTTTGGGAGAACACAACGTATGCCAAAATATTCCCACCCTTATAAATCGAACCCGGGCGGCGCGGCGGATGCCCCGCAGGGCGGCGCGCAGGACTTTGCCGGCCGCGTCGACCGCAAAGTCGAGGAGATCGACCGCCGCACGGACGAGTTCAGCCGTTCGCTCGACGACATCGTCAGCGACCTGGCCGGCATCGGCGCCGGCGTCGGCGCCGAGCTGCTGGACGGCCTGGCCGGCGTCATCACCTCGGCGGGGGACGCCTTCAGCCGCTGGGCCCAGCGGGACAAAGACCTGACCTTCCCACAGTGGCGCGCCCGGCTGGACCGCCGCCTGCTCAACAATGAGCAGGGCGGTTACCTGGCCATGGCCATTGCGGGCGGCGTGTTTGCCGTGGGGTTCGGCATCACGGCGCTCGTGATGTTCTGCCTGTCCGCCGTCGGGCCGGAAGCGCTGCAGATGACCCGCGCCGATTTCAACGTCTTTCCCATTTTGATGGCGGTGTTCACGCCGCTGACGGTAGGCTTCGGCATCATGACCGGCTTCGGCGTCAAAAAGTTCCGCTTTTTCGGGCGCATCCGCAGCTACCTGCGCGCCGCGCACGACTGGGTGGGCAGCGTGCCGGCCATCGCCCGCGCGGCCGGGCGCGATACCGCCCAGGTGCGCAGCGAGCTGAACAAGGCCATCACCGACGGCAAGCTGCCCGGCGTCGTTTTGGGCGACGACGGCGATACGGTCTATTTCAAAGAGGAACTGTACGAGGCCGAAGCCGCGCGCCGGGCGCAAACCGCCGCCCCGCAGGGCGGCGCACAAACCGGCGCGGCCGATACCCCGCTTGCACAGTTTGAGGCGGACACCCGCGATTTCCTGGCTTACCTGACCAGCTGCCGCGGCCGCCTGGACGCTGCGGCGGACGAGGAACTGGCTGCCATGCACAAAAACTGCGCAGTCATTTTGGGCTTTATCCACAACCACCCCGGCCAGCTTGGCCAGGTGCGCCGCTTTGCCGAGTATTACCTGCCCACCACCCGCAAACTGCTGGATACCGCTTTGGGCCTGGGCGCGGCGGACGCCGCCAACGCGCAGGCCATCCGGCGGGACATCACCGGCATTTTGCACACACTGAACGCGGCGTACGCCACCCTGTACGATACGCTGCTGCAGGACGTCAGTTTGGATGTCTCCACCGAGATCGATACGCTGGAGACGATGCTGCGCCAGGACGGTCTGACGCAGAATTTCAAGACCGATTTCAAGCCCGGCGCCAGGTGACCCTGAACGCCGCAGGAACGTAAGGAGAGAACGAAGATGCATTACCCCGCCTGGCAGATCAAACCGGCCGCCGCCGGCGCCGAAGAGGCGCTGGCCGCCGTGGGCTACGGCGCGCTGCTGCGCCGGGCGCTGGCGGCGCGCGGCTGCGCGGATGCCGAAGCGGCCCGCGCGCTGCTGGGGCCGGGCGCGGCGCTCTCCGACCCGTTTTTGCTGCGCGATATGGACAAAGCCGTCGCCCGCATCCTGCGGGCCGTCGAAAACGAGGAACCCATCGTCATCTACGGCGACTATGACGTCGACGGCATCTGCGCCACGGCCATTTTGTATGAATGCCTGACCAGCCTGGGCGCGCATGTGCGCTGCAAGCTGCCCACACGCGGCGGCGGGTACGGCCTGACGCGCCCGGCGCTGGAAGCCCTGGCGCAAAAGGGGTTCACGCTCGTCGTCACGGTCGACAACGGCATCTCCGCTTTGGAGGAAGCCGCCTGCGCGCAGGAACTGGGGCTGGACCTGGTTATCACCGACCACCACCTGCCGGGCGAGGCGCTGCCGCAGGCTGTGGCGGTCGTGGACCCCAAACGCCCCGACGACGAAAGCCCGTTCAAGGAGCTGTGCGGCGCGGGCGTGGCGTTTAAGCTGTGCGCTGCGCTGGAAGGCTGCGACCCGGCCGAACTGCTGGAAATGTACGGCGAGTTCGCGGCGCTGGGCACGGTGGCCGACGTCATGCCGCTGGTGGGGGAGAACCGCACCATCGTGCGCGAGGGGCTGGCCCTGCTGCAGGATACCATGCGCCCCGGCCTGCAGGCGCTGCTGGAAAGCGCCGGTTATGCCGGCCGCCCGCTGACGGCCGATACCATCAGCTACGGCCTGGCCCCGCGCCTGAACGCCGCCGGCCGCATGGACAACGCGGCCGTGGCGCTCAAACTGCTGCTGTGCGGCGACGAAGCGCAGGCCACCGGCATCGCCGCGCGCCTGGCTGAGATCAACACCGAGCGCCAGCAGGCCGAACAGGCGGTGTTTGCCGCCGCCTGCCAGGCGCTGGAAGCCGACCCCGCCCGCCTGCACGACCGCGTGCTGGTGGTCGCGGGGGAGGACTGGCACCCCGGCGTCATCGGCATCGTGGCGGCCAAGCTCATGGAACATTACGGCCGCCCGGCGCTGGTCGTCTCGCTGCACGAGGGCGAGGGCCGCGGCAGCGGCCGCGCACCCGGCGCGTTTGACCTGCACGCTGCGCTGACGGCCTGCGCCGGCTGCCTGCAGCGCTTTGGCGGGCACGCGGCGGCCGCCGGGCTGGAGATCGAAGAAGAAAAACTGCCGCTGCTGCGCCAGCAGCTCAACGACTGGGCGGCCAAACAGACGCCGCGCCCCGGCCCCGCCGTGCTGGCGCTGGACGCGGCGGTCAAGCTGGAAGAATTGACGCTGCCGGCCGTGCGCGAGCTGGAAGCGCTGGCCCCGTTCGGGCGGCAAAACCCCACACCGCTGTGGCTGGTGCAAAACGCCGAGATCGACGGCGTCTGGCCGCTGGGGGCCGAAGGCCGCCACACCCGCGTGCGGCTGCGCCAGGGCGGGCATACGCTGTTCGCCTCGCTGTTCGGCACCGCGCCGCAGCAGTTCGCCTACCCGGTGGGCACGGCGGTGGAAGCCGCGCTGGAAGTTTCTGTTTTTACCGGCCGCAGCGGGCCGATGGTGTCGGCGCATATCAAGGCGATCCGCCCGGCCGGGCTGGGCAATACGCCGTGCGAGCAGGCCGCCTGGTTCGAGGCGTTTTGCGCCGGCGCCGCGCTGGAACCCGCCCAGGCCGCGGCCCTGCTGCCCGGCCGCGCCGACACGGTGGCGCTGTACAAGCGCATCCGCGGCGGCCAGGTGCTGGCGGGGGACCTGCAGCCGGTGTTTGCCGCACAAGGGGCGCAAAACGCCGGCAAAACGCTGGCCAGCCTGGCGGCCCTGCAGGAGCTGGGGCTGATCGAAGAACAGCAGGGGCGCTGGCTGCCGGTGCCGGTCACCGAAAAACGGGACCTGGCCGCCGCGCCGGTGCTGCGCCGCCTGGCCGGGCAGGCCGCCGCGCACAATAGATAAATAAAGGGGGAGAAACCGATATGGCAAGCAGTGAAATGGCCAAAGACCGCCTGGAGGCCGGCAAGGCCAACATGCCCATCACCTACGATATCTTAAAGCAGAATATGCAGGAAAGCGGCCGCCCGTATGATTTCGAGATGATCGACCGCGCCTACGCCCTGGCCGAAAAAGC
>CALWNS010000080.1 GCA_944382805.1 uncultured Gemmiger sp.
CGCCGGAGGTCATCAACGCCATCCGCGAGCTCAGCCCCCTGGCGCCGCTGCACAACCCGGCCGGCATCCTGGGTATCGAAGCCGCGCGCAAGGTGTTTGGCGATATCCCCAACGTGGCCGTGTTCGATACTTCGTTCCACAGCACCATGCCGCCCAAGGCTTATATGTACGCCATCCCCTATGAATATTACGAGAAGTACGGCGTGCGCCGCTACGGCTTCCACGGCACCAGCCACAAATATGTCAGCCACCGTGCGGCCGAGTTCCTGGACGAGCCGATCGAGCGGCTGAAGCTTATCACCTGCCACCTGGGCAACGGTTCCTCCATCGCGGCGGTGGACCAGGGCCGCGTGGTGGATACCTCGATGGGCATGACCCCGCTGGCCGGCCTGATGATGGGCACCCGCTGCGGCGACCTGGACCCCTCGGTGGTCAACTATCTGAAATATACGCTGAACATCACCGGCCACCAGCTGGATGAGATCCTGAACAAGAAGTCCGGCCTGCTGGGCATTTCCGGCGTTTCCAGCGACAAGCGCGATGTGGAAAAAGCCGCCAAAGAGGGCAACCCGCGCGCCCAGCTGGCCAGCGATATGCTGAACTACCAGATCAAAAAGACCATCGGCAGCTACATTGCCGCCATGGGCGGCGTGGACGCCATCATCTTTACCGGCGGCCTTGGCGAACACGACGCCGACTCCCGCGCCAAGATCTGCCACCATATGGATTGGCTGGGCATCCGCATCGACACCGACAAAAACCGCGATGCGCACAACCAGCACAAGGACGTGGTGGAGATCACCGCCTGGGGCGCGCGCGTGCGCACGCTGGTCATCGAGACCAACGAGGAGCTGATGATCGCGCGCGACACCAAAGAGGTCCTGGACCATCAGCCCGCCTGAGGGCCGCCGATCCAATGCACATAAAAATTCCCGGCACCTGCGTACCGGGAATTTTTATGCTTTATGGCGCGGCAAAGCCCTTTATTTGCCGGTTTCTTCGGCGGCGTTCTCCGCTTCGGCCCGGCGGCGCATCCGTTCGCGCTGGGCGGCTTCCAGCCGTTTCCAGCGCGCATAGGCGCTGGGGCGCACCGTCTCGGTGCAGCGGGCAAAGTTCCAATGCAGACCGTCCCTGCGCGAGAGTTTGAACCGCACGAACCACGGCCCGTGCTGCGGGCAGCAGGCTTCGGTATAATAGCCGGTGTTGCCGCGCTTTAACCAGATATCGCCCAGCCGCAGCGGCGCGCCGCAGGCGGGGCAGGCCGGCGTGCAGAGCGCCGGGTCGGTTTTATAAGCGTCATGCTCCATCAGGCCGAACCAGGTGCGCACATCGTGGTATTCGGCGTCCGGGTCGGTCAGCAGGGCTTCTTTCAGCAGTTCCTCCTCGCTGGGGTAGGCAGCCAGGCCCTCTGCCAGCGGCAGCTTGCGGCAGACCTTGACCGTATACAGCGCATCGTCCAGCGCGTTGTGGAAGGGGTCCTCCTTGGGGATGCCCAGGCGGTCCACCACGCTTTCCAGCGTCATGCCCTCCCCTTCCTTGCGCGGGTAGGCCTGCAAAAACAGGCGCTGCAGATCGTACCAGCGCCGGGGCCAGCGCTCGTCCAGCCCGTACAGGAACAGGTTCTGCTTGAGCACCGGCACATCGTCCAGGCCCCATTCGGCAAATTCGGCATCCGGGCCGGCCCAGCGCATGAAGCGGGCCAGCCCCTCGGCAATGGGCACACCGGCGTCCAGCTCGCCCTGCGTCATGCCGGTCACTTTTGCGATGTGGCGCTGCAATTTCCGGAAAATACGCGGGCGCAGGGTCATTTCGAAGGTATCCAGCACTTCGGCCCGCTCGTTGATGCGCACGGCGCCGATCTGGATGATCTCCCCGCGCAAAACCAGCTCCGCGCCGTGATAGCGGAAAGTTTTGGGCTGGTAGCCAATATTCCATTCCAGGTCAAATACGATCAGGTTCATCCGTTGCCCTCCCGGCCCAAGATATAGGTTTCAACGGCCAGGCCGACCCCGTCGTGGTCGTTATCGGCCGTAACCACATCGGCCGCCGCCTTGACCGGCGGCACGGCGTTGCCCATGGCAACGCCCAGCCCGGCAAATTCGATCATAGGCAGGTCGTTCCAACCGTCGCCGCAGGCCATCAGGCTCTCGCGCGGCAGATCCAGGGCCTTGAGCAGCTTGGCCAGCGAGGCCGATTTTTCGACCCCCAGCGGCATCGTCTCGATAAAGAACGGCTGGGAGCGGTAGATCGACAGGCGGCCGGCAAACTCCTGCTGCATAAGCTCCTCCACGTGCGGCATATCCACGGGGTCGCCCACCAGCAGCAGCTTATTGATCGGCCAGGTGATCTCCCTGGGCAGGTCCGGCACGCCCCGCACCGGGATGTTGTTGATGCGGGCTTCCTCCTGCACATAGGGGTTGTCCGGCTGCTCGGTCACGATCCCGTTCGCGTCATAGGTCAGCGCCACCACGTTCCAGTAACGGGCATAGGTACACACCGTTTCGACCAGGTCGGCCGGGAACTCGTGCTGTACCAGCACCTGCTGCGTGCGGCAGTCGATGATCTTGCCGCCGTTGTAGCTCAGGATACAGCCGCCGCTCTTTTCCAGCTGCAGCTGGTCCGCCAGCGGCCGGATGCCGACGGTCGGCCGCCCGCTGGCCAGCACGATGCGCACGCCTGCCTGCGCCGCCTGCTGCAAGGCCGCCAGCGTGCGCGGCGTAATGCGCTTTTCGCTGTTGGTCAGCGTGCCGTCCAGGTCCAGCGCCAATACTTTATACTGCGTCATGGTTGCCGCTCCTTTGCCATGGGATTCCTGTCTGCCCCTATTGTACCGTAAAGCGGGCCGGTATGCAAGAGCCGCCCCGGCTGTATGGCCGGGGCGGCTCGATCGGACGAACACATAATTGCTGGGGCAAGGCGCGTTTTGCGCCGCGGCTCACTTCGCGCTCTTCTTGGCGGCGGGAGCCTTTTTAGCCGACGGCTTTTTGGCAGCCGGCTTCTGGGCGGCAGCCGGGGCCTCCTTCACGGCAGGCTTGGCGGCGGGCTTAACCTCGGCCGGTTTGGCCGGCGCCGCAGCGGGAGCGGCAGGCTTGGCAGCCTCCGCTTTGGCAGCAGCCGCGGGCTTGGCGGCCGGCTTAGCGGTTTCGGCCTTGGCCTCTTTCTTGGCGGCCGGCTTTTTGGCAGCCGGGGCTTTCTTGGCGGCGGGAGCCTTCGCTTCCGCCTTCTTCTCGGCCTTGGGTTCTTCCGCCGCAGCGGCCTTGGCCGTGTCCTCCGCCTTCGCTTTGGCGGCGGCCGCCTTGGCGCTGACCTTGGGCTTGCGGGTCACTTCGGCAATGGTCCAGTACTGGTTATCGCCGTTCACGTCCGCCCAGATCTGCAGGCCGGCGCCGTTGGCGGTGTCCATGCCGACTACGTCCAGGCACTTGCCGGCCAGGTTCGATTTGATCTTCACGCGGCCGTCGTTGCCCGGCTCCACGATCCACAGCTGGCTGCTGGCCGGCGCGCCCTCCCACTGGTGGACAGCCGTACCGTCGCAGACGCCGCCCTGGTACAGGTCGAGCATTTTGCCGGTAAAGCGGTTGCGGATTCGGTACACGCCCTCGCCCGCGCGGACAAAGCCCCACTGCTGCCATTCGGCGTTGGCGTTGTCCCACAGCTGGATGCGGGCGCCGTTGTCCGTGTTATAGTCAGCGACCTCCACGACCTTGCCGTTGGCGGCGCTGATGGTATAAAACTTATCCTCTTTGATCACAGTCTGAGCAACTTTCTTTGCTGCCATTTGGATACCCCTCCTGAAAGGTATTACACATATTTGGCTGCCGGCGCGTTCCCGCGCCTTTCTTCCTCAGCAGTCATGGTCCGGGGCGGCAAATGCCGTCCCTATGTGCTTATTATAACCATATTTTCCCAATTCGTCAAGTTATATACATTGTATCGCCTATTTAACAGCAAGTTGTACAAAAAAAGCCGGGATGGCGAAAACCATCCCGGCAATATCCCGGCATTTTTAAGAGTTTTCTGCAAAATTGCCCGTATACAGGCGGTAGTAGCGGCCTTTCTGCGCAATAAGCTCATCGTGCGTGCCGCGCTCGATAATACGGCCCAGCTCCAATACCATGATGCAGTCGGAGTTGCGGACCGTGGACAGGCGGTGAGCGATGACGAACGTGGTGCGCCCGTACATCAGGCCGTCCATGCCCTGCTGCACCAGGCTCTCGGTGCGGGTATCGATGGAGGAGGTCGCCTCGTCCAGGATCAGCACCGGCGGGTCGGCTACCGCCGCACGGGCGATGGCCAGCAGCTGGCGCTGGCCCTGGCTCAGGTTGGTGCCGTCGCCGGTCAGCATCGTGTTAAAGCCGTCCGGCAGGCGGCGGATGAACAGCTCGGCGTTGGCCAGGCGGGCCGCCGCACGGCATTCCTCGTCGCTCGCGCTCAAGCGGCCGTAACGGATGTTCTCCATAACGGTGCCGGTGAACAGGTGGGTATCCTGCAGCACGATGCCCAGCGAGGAGCGCAGGTCGTCCTTTTTGATCTTTTTGATATCCAGGCCGTCATACAGGATCACGCCCTTTTGGATATCATAGAAGCGGTTGATCAGGTTGGTGATGGTCGTTTTGCCCGCGCCGGTGGAGCCGACAAACGCGATCTTCTGGCCCGGACGGCCGTACAGGTTGATGTCGTGCAGCACGATCTTTTCCGGGTCGTAGCCAAAATCAACATCCTTAAAGACGATATCGCCTTTAAGTTCCACATACCGCGGCGCGGCGCCGTTTTCGCCGGGGACCTTCCAGGCCCACAGGCCGGTGCGCTCGTTGGTTTCGGTGATGCTGTCGTTGCTTTCGCGCTTGGCGTTGACCAGCGTGATGTCGCCCTCGTCGATCTCCGGCTGTTCGTCCAGCATCTCAAAAATGCGCTGGCCGCCGGCCAGAGCCATAACGATGGAGTTGAACTGCATCGAGATCTGGTTGATGGGCTGGTTGAAGCTGCGGTTGAAGGTCAGGAAGCTGGCCAGCTTGCCCAGCGTCAGGCCGGTCACGCCGGACAGCGCCAGCATACCGCCCACGATGGCGCACAGCACGTAGCTCAGGTTGCCGAGCTGGCCGTTGATGGGCATGGCGACCAGAGAATAGGTGTTGGCGCGGTTGGCGCTGTGGTACAGGTCGTCGTTGAGCTGGTCGAACTCCTCGATGGCCTTTTCCTCATGGCAGAACACCTTGATGACCTTCTGGCCGTTCATCATCTCTTCGATATAGCCGTTGACGCGGCCCAGCTCGCGCTGCTGGTCGATGAAGTAACGGCCGGAATTGCCCACAAAGTAGCGGCTGCACAGCAGCATGACCGCGACCATGACCAGGGTGAGGATGGTCAGCGGCACGCTGAGCGAGATCATGGAGACCAGCACACTGATGATCGTGATCAGGCAGTTGACCATCTGCGGGATGCTCTGGCTGACCACCTGGCGCAGCGTGTCGATATCGTTGGTGTACACCGACATGATATCGCCGTGGGCGCGGGTGTCAAAGTATTTGATGGGCAGCGTCTGCATATGGGTGAACAGCTCGTCGCGCATCTGCTTCATGGTGCCCTGGGTCAGGTACGCCATCAGGCGCGCCTGCACAAAAGCGGCGCAGATGCCGACGCCGTAAAACGCGGCGGTGCGCAGGATCGCGAACAGCAGGCCGGAAAAGTCGTTGCTGTTCTCATTGAGCAACGGCATGATATAGCCGTCGATCAGCGTCTGCATAAACAAGGTGCCTTGTACGTTGGCAAACACGCTGACAAAAATGCAGACCAGCGCCACGATGACATGGACCGCGTACTTTTTCATTACATAGTCCATGATGCGCTTGAGGATCTTGCCCGGGTTTTTGACCTTGGGGCGGGGGCCCTGCTGGCGGCCGCGGCCGACATTGACAACTTTCGCTTTTTCTTCCGCCATTACGCTTCATCCCCTTTCTCATCGAAGTCGGCGTCTCCGCCGCCGCCCTGGTTCTGGCTGTTGTAAACTTCCTGATAGATCTTGTTGGTCTTGAGCAGTTCAGACGGCGTGCCCCAGCCGCTCACACGGCCGCCCTCCAAAACGAGCACATGGTCCGCGTTTTCCACGCTGGAAATGCGCTGCGCAATAATGAAGACGGTGGTGCCGGGGATCTTTTCGGCAAAGCTGCGGCGGATCTTGGCGTCGGTGGCCGTATCGACCGCGCTGGTACAGGCGTCCAAAATCAGGATCTTGGGCTTTTTCAGCAGGGCGCGGGCAATGCACAAACGCTGCTTCTGGCCGCCGGAGACGTTGGTGCCGCCCTGCTCGATGTGGGTCTCGTATTTATCGGGGAAACGCTCGATAAATTCGTCCGCACAAGCCTGGCGGCAGGCTTCGCGCAGCTCCTCGTCGGTGGCGTTCTCGTTGCCCCAGCGCAGGTTTTCCGCGATCGTACCGCTGAACAGTTCGTTTTTCTGCAGCACCATGGCCACGCTGTTGCGCAGCACCTCCAGGTCGTACTTGCGCACGTCCACGCCGCCGACGCGCACCGTGCCGATGCTTGCATCGTACAGGCGCGGCAGCAGCTGCACCAGGCTCGTCTTGGCGCTGCCGGTGCCGCCGATGATGCCCACGGTCTCGCCCGAACGGATGTTCAGGTCGATATCCGAAAGCACCTCGCGGCCGTCCCGCTTATAGCGGAAGCCGACGTGCTCGAACTGCACGGAACCGTCCTTGACTTCCATGACGGGGTCTTCGGGGTCGCGCAGGTCGGACTGCTCGTTGAGCACTTCCGCCACGCGGCGGGCCGAAGCGGCGGACATCGAGATCATGACGAACACCATCGAGAGCATCATCAGGCTCATCAGGATGTTCATGCAGTAGGCCAGCATACTCATCAGCTCGCCGGTGGTAAAGGCCGTCGCGCCGCTGGAAACGATCAGGCGCGCGCCCAGCCAGGAGATGAGCAAGATGCAGGAATAGACCGTGAGCTGCATGGCCGGCGCGTTGTAAGAGAGGATCAGCTCGGCGCGCAGCAGCAGCTTGCGCACGTTCTCGCTGGCTTTCTGGAACTTTTCGCCCTCGAACTTTTCACGCACATAAGCCTTGACCACGCGGATGGCGCTGACGTTTTCCTGTACGCTCTCGTTCAGGTCGTCGTATTTGCGGAACGCCTCGGTAAAATAGCGCGTGGCGTGGGACATGATGTAGATCAGCACACAGCCCAGCAGCACGACCGCCACCAGGTAGACGCTGGCCAGCTCATGGTTGATCGTAAAGGACATGAACATGGCGATGATCATGCTGGAAGGCGCGCGGATGGCCATGCGCAGGATCATCTGGTAAGCGTTCTGGATGTTGGTCACGTCGGTGGTCATACGGGTGACCAGGCCGGCCGTGGAGTATTTGTCGATGTTGGCAAAGCTGAAGGTCTGGATGTTGCGGAACATCGAACGGCGCAGGTTGCGCGCCAGGCCGGTGGCCGCCTTGGAGCCGAACACCGCGCCGCCGACGCCGAACGCCAAGCCGACCAGGGCCGCCACGATCATCCAGGCGCCGACCGTGTAGATGTGCTGCATATTGCCGGCTGTCACGCCATCATCGATGATGGAGGACATCAGGCGCGGCACGATCATTTCCATCACGACCTCGCCGATCATGCACAGCGGCGTCAGGACCGACACGAGCTTAAAGCCATCGATCTGCTTGTAGAGTGTCTTTAGCATATGATTTGCGATCTCTCCTTTACTTTCATTACAAAATGCGGGCAGGGCACCCGGCGCTTACTCGGATACTTCCAGGCTGGCCGGGGCCTGCTGCGCATTTGTTTGCAATTTTTCCAGCGTACCGTACAGCCGGGCCAGTTCTTCGCCGTCCACATCGCGCAGCAGCTGTTCCTCGAAGGCGGTGATGCAGCGCACCATGCGCTCATAACAGGCCGCCCCCTTTTCGGTCGGGGCCAGGCTTTTGAGGCGCGCGTCCTGTTCCACCGATGTGCGCGTGATAAACCCCGCGCTTTCCATGTTTTTCAGCATGGAGGTCACGCTGGAACGGCGCACATGGAACATACGCTCCAGATCCCGCTGGTAAAGCGTCTGGCCGCTTTGCCTGGCGCGCACGATGCACCCCAGCATAAAGCAGCGCACGCCGGTCAGTTCCGGGTCGACCCGCAATGCGATGCAGCTGTCCAGCGCACGGTTGATCTGGTGGGAGGTCTGGGAAAGCGAACGCCCCACATGGCGCATACTGAAGTTTTTGCTTTCTTCCGTCACGATCACCTCTCTTCGGCCCAACAGCACATCGGGCACAGGTAAAGCCCGCGCCCGATGTTTGTTCGCCATCTAATTGTTTGATGCCTTACAGTTAGATTATAGCCAAACCGCCCGCGCCTGTCAACCGGGCGCCTTACAAACTATGCACAAAACAGTTTTACTTTGTTTGTGCAACATGACGGTTTTATTCCGGTGCCTTCATGCTCTCGACCATCGAGATATGCTTCAGGCGGCGGCCCATGACCAGGTTGACCAGCGTGCTGAACAAAATGGTCAACGCAAAGGCATAGACAAAGCTCAGCGACCGGATGTCACGCCCAAACATAACGGCGTCCACTTCGACGGTCAGGATCACAAAGCGGTGCAGCGCAATGCCGGCCACCAGGCCCAGCGCCGTGCCGATCAGCGTGAGCGCCACGCTTTCGCGGTTGACATACGCGTCCACGTCCGTGTCATAGAAGCCCAGCACCTTGATGGTGGCGATCTCCTTGACGCGCTCGGCAATATTGATGTTGGTCAGGTTGTACAGCACCACGAATGCCAGGCTGGCGGCGCACACGATGATCAGCACCACCACGGCGTCGATGGCTTCCAGCATATTGAGCACCATCGCCTCGGTGTCCTGGGTAAAGTTCAGGCTGGCCACCTCGTCCATCGCCAGCAGCGCCGTGGAGACCGCGCTGCGGGTCTGCTGGGAATCATCCGCCAGCCGGCTCATGACCGCGTTCCATTCCGGCTCCTGGCCGAACGCGCGGGCGTAGCACTCCGCGCTCATGTAGACATAGTTAAAGACATAGTGCTCGCACACGCCGGTCACGGTAAACTGCGCGGTGTTGCCATCACCGTCTTCCAGCGTAACGCTGTCCCCCGCCTGTACGCCCAGAGTGGCCGCCATCTTCTCGGTCAGGACCACGCCGTCCGCCTGGATCGGGGTCGGTTCGCCGCCGATGCGCTCGTGCAGATCGGTAAAATCGGCAAAGTTTTCCGTCTGCTGCGGGATCATATAGTAGTAGTCGAGCGTGGTCCCGTCCGGCTTTTCCTGCTCGATCTGGCGGGTGGAGATGACCATGGAGGAATCGATCCGCTCCTCCTTTTCTTCCCCAAAGAAGAACTCGTACACCGGGCCCTGCCGCAGGTCCTGCTCGTCCATGACGGCTGTGAGCAGGTCGTAGTTATAGATCTGGCCGAACTGGCGCGTGGCGATGGAATCAAGCGAATCGGAAATGCCGAAACCGGTGACCAGCAGCGCCGTGCAGCCCGCCACGCCGATAACGGTCATCCAGAAACGCCTTTTGTAGCGCAGCAGGTTGCGGCAGGTAACTTTGTAAGTAAACGGCAGCCGCCGCCAGATAAAGCCCACCCGCTCCAGCAGGATGCGCTTGCCGGCCTTGGGCGCACGCGGGCGCATGAGCGCGGCGGGCGTTTCGCGCAGCGTGGCGCGGCAGGCCGACCAGGTGGCCGCCATGGCGCACAGCAGCAGCGCGCCGGCGGCGATCGCCGCCACGCCCCAGCGCCAGGGCGCGTAGAACACCGGCGTCCAGTACATCATGGAGTAGGCGCTCCAGATCACGCGCGGGAACACAAAGAACCCGACGCACAGACCAAACAGCGCGCCGGCCGCCGCCGCCGTGAGCGCATAAAGGATGTATTTTTGCATAATAGCGCCCTGGGTATAGCCCAGCGCCTTCATGGTGCCGATCTGCAGGCGTTCTTCCTCCACCATGCGGGTCATGGTGGTGGAAACGACCAGCGCCGCCACCAGGAAGAAGAATACCGGGAACACCTTGGCCAGGGCCGCCAGCTTGTTGGAGTTGGAATCAAACGAAGAAAAGCTGACGTTGCGGCTGCGGTCCCAGACATACCACTCGCCGGGTTCCAGGTCGTCCAGCTGTGCCTGCGCATCAGCCAGTTCGGCGCGCGCATCGGCCAGCTCCCGCTCCGCCTCCGCCTTGGCATCGGCGTATTCGATCTCGCCGTCCCGCAGTTCCTGCGTGCTCTCGCGGATGGTCTGCCACGCCTCGTCCAGTTCGGCGCGGGCATCGGCCAACGTGGCGCGGGCATCAGCGATCTGCTGTTGGGCATCGATCAGCTGCAGCTTGCGGTCAGCCAGCGTAGCCCAGCCGTCGTCCAGCGTTTTCTTGGCCGAAAGCAGCTCATTGCGGCCGTCCACATACTGCTGGTACTGCGCCCAGCCGTCGTCCAGCTGCTTTTTGCCGTCATCCAGTTCTTTTTTCCCGTCATCCAGCTGCTTTTGCAGCTCGGCCAATCCTTCGGCGCTGTAAAGTTCGCGGGCTTCCTCCTCGGTCAGCTCCTGGCCCATCTCGGCATATGCTTCCCGGATGGCCTGCACGCCGGCGTCCAGCTGCTGGCGTGCCTGCACAAGCTGCCGTACGCCCTCGTACATCTGCTGCAGCCGGTCGATCAGTTCCTCGTTCTCTTCCAGCTTCTCCAGCGCTTCGATCAGTTCCTCGTACTCGTCCTTTAATTCGTCCGGGATCTCGTCTTCCATCTCGCGCAGCTGGTCCAGGATCTGCTGCCACAGTTCGCTTTCGGCGCCCTCCTCGGCGGCCTGTTCCAGTTCCGCCATCGGCAGCGCGCTGGAGCGCGCGGTCGTTCTTGCGGCCATGGCGGTCTCGCTCGTGGCCATCGCGGTCTCGCCGGTAGCCATGGCGGTCTCGCTCGTGGCCATGGCCGGCCCGCCCTGCTCCGCCTCCGCCCGCGCATACGCGGCGGCTGCGCCCTGCACGGCGCCGACCGCATCCTCCTGTTCACCATCGTTCAGGCCGGTCAGCCATTCCAGCACCAGGGCCAGGAATTCCTCCTGGGTGGGGAATTCCCCCTGGGCCGCCAGCAGTTCGATAAACTGTTCGATCTCGTCCGCCGTCACGTCCAGCCCCTGCTCGTTGAGCTGGGCGGCCATCTCCTCAATGCCGGCGCGGTAGGCGTCCTCGCCCTCGCGCAGCAGCTTGAGCTGTTCCAGCTGCTCGCTGCCCTGCTGCCACTGGGCCAAACCGTCCTCGTATTGCTTTTGCGCGTCCTGCAGCTGCTGGTAAACGTCGCCCATCTGCCCTTCCAGGCCCGCGATCTGCTGCCAGCCGCTGTTCCATTCGGCCTGGCCCTGCGCCAGTTCGGCTTCGCCGGCATTGAGCGCCGCCTGGCCGTCCGCCAGCTGCTGCTCATAGTCGTTCAGCTCGTCCAGGCCGTCCCGGTATTCTTCCTCGCCGTCGATCAGTTCCTGTTCGCCGTCGGCCAGTTCCCGGCGGCCGTCGGCCAGTTCCTGCGCGGCGTCCGCCAGTTCGGTCTGCGCTTCCTCCTCGGCCTCGTAGTATTCCGCCCAGCCGTCATCGATCTCCTGCTGCGC
>CALWNS010000081.1 GCA_944382805.1 uncultured Gemmiger sp.
CAGCCCGGCGATACCCCCGAAACGCTGCAGAAGCGCGTGATGGTGGAGGCGGAGTGGAAGCTTTTGCCCAAAGCCATCGCCATGGTATGCAATGACGAGGTGTGATAGCGATGAAAAAGAACCTGTACAAGTATCTTTCCGGCAACGAATACCCGGGCCGCGGCATCTGCATCGGCCTTTCGCCGGACGGCGGGCACGTGATGGTGGCCTATTGGATCATGGGCCGCAGCGCCAACAGCCGCAACCGCGTGTTTGAGGCGCTGCCGGAGCGCGGCGGCATCCGCACGGTGGCGGCCGACCCGGCCAAGATGGAGGACCCGCACCTGATCATCTACAACCCGGTGCTGACCCTGGGCGATACCACCATCGTGACCAACGGCGACCAGACCGATACCATCTACGATTTTATCCGCGACGGGGCGTACCCCGGCTACGGCTTTGAGGCGGCGCTGGCCACCCGCACGTTTGAGGACGACGCGCCCAACTTTACCCCGCGCATTTCCGGCGTGGTGGATATGCGGTTGGGCGGCTACAAGCTGAGCATCCTGAAAAGCTGCGACGGCAACGAGGACAGCGTGCAGCGCCAGACCTTTGATTACCCGCAGCCGATGGCCGGCGAAGGCCACCTGCTGACCACCTACCAGAAAAACGGCAGCCCCATCCCCAGCTTTGCCGGCGAACCGATGCGTGTGGCGGTGGACGAAAACGACCCCAACGAGTATGCGGGCAAACTGTGGGAAGCGCTGAACGCCGACAACAAGGTAAGCCTGTTCGTGCGCTGCATCGAACTTGGCACCGGCGATTACGAGGACGTCATCCTGAACAAGTACGACAAGGCGGAGGGCTGAACGATGAATGAATTTCAGTTGAAATACGGCACCAACCCCAACCAGAAGCCGGCCCGCATCTTTATGGCGGACGGCAGCGAGCTGCCGGTCACCATCCTGAACGGCAAACCGGGCTACATCAATTTCCTGGACGCTTTTAACAGCTACCAGCTCGTCAAGGACCTGAAGGGCGCGCTGGGCCTGCCGGCGGCGGCCAGCTTCAAGCACGTCTCCCCCGCCGGCGCGGCCGTGGGCCTGCCGCTGGACGAAACGCTGCGCCGTATGTACCACATCGATGCGGACGCGGCGCTTTCGCCGCTGGCCTGCGCCTACGCCCGTGCGCGCGGGGCCGACCGTATGTCCAGCTTTGGCGACTGGATCGCGCTTTCCGATGTGTGCGACCTGGCCACCGCCAAGCTGATCCAGCACGAAGTGGGCGATGGCATCATCGCCCCCGGCTACGACGACGATGCGCTGGAGGTGCTGAAAAGCAAAAAGAAGGGCAACTACAACATTGTGGCCATCGACCCCGCCTATACCCCCGCGCCGCTGGAGCGCCGCACCGTGTACGGCGTGACTTTTGAGCAGGGCCGCCAGGACCTGGCCATCACGGCCGACACGATGCTGGCGAACATCGTGACCGAGAACAAGACCCTGACCGAGGAACAAAAGCGCGACCTGGTCATGAGTTTGATCGTGCTGAAGTATACCCAGTCCAACAGCGTGTGCTATGTGCAGGGCGGCCAGACCATCGGCGTGGGCGCCGGGCAGCAGAGCCGCATCCACTGCACCCGCCTGGCCGGCCAGAAAGCCGACAACTGGCAGCTGCGCCATATGCCGAAGGTGCTGGACCTGCCGTTCCGCGCCGATGTGAGCAAGCCCAACCGCGACAATGCGATCGATGTGTACATCGGTGATACGCCGGAGGACGTGATCGGCGACGATGTGTGGGCCGAGACCTTTACCGAGCAGCCCGCCCCGCTGACCAAAGAGGAGAAAGCCGCCTGGCTGAGCCAAGTGACCGGCGTGGCTTTGGGCAGCGACGCCTGCTTCCCGTGTGGCGACAACATCGGGCGCGCCCGCCGCGGCGGCGTGACGGCCATTGTGCAGCCGGGCGGTTCCATCCGCGACCAGCAGGTGATCGACACCTGCAACAAATACGGCATCGTGATGGCGTTCTGCGGCATCCGGCTGTTCCACCATTAAATCATAATTGCACGCGCCTGCAGCGTTTTTTCGCTGCGGGCCGCTGCTGTTCAAAGGAGTATACTATGAAGATTCTCGTCGTTGGCGGCGGGGGGCGCGAACACGCCATCCTCCGCGCGCTGAAAAAAAGCCCGCTGCAGCCGCAGCTGTACTGCGCGCCGGGCAACGGCGGCATCGGCTATGACGCCGTGTGCAAGGCCATCCCGGCCACCGATGTGGCGGCCATGGTCGCCTATGCCAAGGAGGAAGGGTTCGACTACGCCGTGGTGGCGCAGGACGACCCGCTGGCGCTGGGCATGGTGGACGAGCTGGCCAAGGCGGGCATCCCGGCTTTCGGCCCGAACGCCGCCGCCGCCCGCATCGAGGCCAGCAAGGTGTTCAGCAAGGATCTGATGAAGAAATACGGCATCCCCACCGCCGCCTACGAGACGTTCGACGATGCGGCCGCCGCCATGGGTTACATCCGCGCGCGCGGGCAGTACCCGGTGGTCATCAAAGCCGACGGCCTGGCGCTGGGCAAGGGCGTGCTGATCTGCCAGGACGAGGCCGAGGCCGAAGCCGGCGTGAAAGAGATCATGCTGGACAAAAAGTTCGGCGCTTCCGGCAACCGGGTGGTGGTGGAAGAGTTCTTGACCGGGCCGGAGGTCAGCGTGCTGTCCTTCTGCGACGGCAAGACCGTGGTGCCCATGGTCTCCAGCATGGACCACAAGCGCGCGCTGGACGGCGACGAGGGGCTGAACACCGGCGGCATGGGCACCGTTGCCCCGAACCCCTATTACACCCCCGACGTGGCCGCCGTGTGCATGGAGACGATCTTTAAGCCCACCGTGGCCGCCATGGCTGCCGAGGGCTGCCCGTTCAAGGGCTGCCTGTATTTTGGGCTGATGCTGACGCCGAACGGGCCGAAGGTCATCGAATACAACTGCCGCTTTGGCGACCCGGAAGCCCAGGTGGTGCTGCCGCTGCTGGAAAGCGACCTGCTGACCGTTATGCAGGCCACGACCAACGGCACGCTGGACAAGACCGAGGTCAAGTTCCGTGCGGGTGCGGCCGCCTGCGTGGTGCTGGCCTCCGGCGGGTACCCGGTCGCCTACGAGAAAGGCAAAGAGATCGCCGGCCTGACCGAAGGCCAGCTGCCCGATGCGCCCGATGTGACCGTCTACCACGCCGGCACCGCCTGCAAGGACGGCCGGCTCGTGACGGCCGGCGGGCGCGTGCTGGGCGTGACCGCTACCGGCGACACGCTGCCGCAGGCGCTGGACAAGGCGTATGCGGCGGCGCGGCGCATCCACTTTGAGGGCGTGCATATGCGCAGCGACATCGGCCGCCGCGCGCTGGCCGCACTTTCGCAGAACTAAGGAGGGCCACCCGATGGTATACCGCATTTATGTGGAAAAAAAGCCCGGTTTTGACGGCGAAGCCCAGGGGCTTTACCACGAACTGACCGAACTGCTGGGCATCCAGAGCCTGACCGGCCTGCGGCTGCTCAACCGTTACGATGTGGAGGGCATCGACCGCGAACTGTTCGAAAAGGCCATCCCCACCGTGTTCAGCGAGCCGCCGGTCGATGTGACCTATGACGCGCTGCCCGCCGCCCCCACCGTGTTTGCGGTGGAGTACCTGCCCGGCCAGTTTGACCAGCGCGCCGATTCGGCCAGCCAGTGCATCCAGCTGCTGAGCCAGGGCGAACGCCCGGACGTGCGCAGCGCGCGCGTCTACCTGCTGGAGGGCGCTTTGAGCGCGGACGACCTGGCCGCCATCAAAAAGTACGTCATCAACCCGGTGGAGGCGCGCGAGGCGAGCCTGGAGGAGCGCCAGACGCTGAAGATGGAGTTTGCCGTGCCCAGCGCCGTGGAAACGCTGACCGGCTTTATCGGCATGGACGAGGACGCGCTTGAGCAGTTCCGCCAGGCGCAGGGGCTGGCCATGGACCACGCCGACATCCTGTTCTGCCAGGAATATTTCCGCAGCGAGCAGCGCGACCCGACCATCACCGAGATCAAGGTGATCGATACCTATTGGAGCGACCACTGCCGCCACACGACGTTCGGCACCATTCTGGACGAGGTCAAGATCGACGACGCGGTGGTGCAGGCGGCGTTCGACCGCTATATGGCGCTGCGCAAAGAGACCGGCCGCGACGCCAAAAAACGCACGCTGATGGACTGCGCGACCATCGGCGCCAAGGCGCTCAAGCAGCGCGGCATCCTTAAGAACCTGGACGAGAGCGAAGAGATCAACGCCTGCACCGTCAAGATCAAATGCGACGTGGACGGCGAGGAGCAGGACTGGCTGTTCCTGTTCAAGAACGAGACCCACAACCACCCCACCGAGATCGAGCCCTTCGGCGGTGCTGCCACCTGCATCGGCGGCGCCATCCGCGACCCGCTGTCCGGCCGCAGCTACGTCTACCAGGCCATGCGCGTGACCGGCGCGGGCGACCCGCTGCAGCCGGTGTCCGAGACGATGGAGGGCAAGCTGC
>CALWNS010000082.1 GCA_944382805.1 uncultured Gemmiger sp.
TGCGCTCCTCAACGGTGCGGGCGCAAATCATCTCGCGCACGGCCTTGATGCGGTCCTCGGCAAAGAACATATGCTCGGTACGGCACAGGCCGATGCCCTCGGCGCCCATATCGACGGCGTTCTGCGCATCGGTCGGGTTGTCGGCGTTGGTCAGCACCTTGAGCTGGCGGGCAGAGTCGGCCCAGCCCATGAAGCGCTTGAAGTCGGCGTTTTCGGTGGAAGCGACGGTAGTGATCTGGCCCTCGTAGATGTTGCCGGTGGAGCCGTCGATGCTGATCCAGTCGCCCTCGTGGAAGGTGTGGCCGTTGATGGTGATGACCTTGGCGTCATAGTCGATGGTCACGGCGTTGTCGTTGCCGCAGCCGGAGACGCAGCAGGTGCCCATGCCGCGGGCCACAACGGCCGCGTGGCTGGTCATGCCGCCGCGCACGGTCAGGATGCCCTGGGAGACCTGCATACCCACGATGTCCTCGGGGCTGGTTTCCAGACGGACGAGAACGACCTTCTTCCACTCGGCGTCCTTGACCTTCTCTTCGGCGTCCTCGGCGCTGAACACAACGCGGCCGCAGGCGGAACCCGGGGAGGCGGCCAGGCCCTTGCCGATGGCCTCGGCGGCCTTCAGGGCGGCGGCGTCAAACTGCGGGTGCAGCAGGGTGTCGAGCTGCTTGGGCTCCACGCGCAGCACGGCGGTGCGCTCGTCGATCACGCCCTCGTCCACCAGATCGCAGGCGATCTTCAGCGCGGCCTGCGCGGTGCGCTTGCCGTTGCGGGTCTGCAGCATGAACAGCTTGCCGTCCTCGATGGTGAACTCCATGTCCTGCATATCCTTGTAGTAGGACTCCAGGCGGGTGGCGATCTCCACGAACTGGTCGTAGACTTCGGGCATCTCCTCATGCAGCTTGCTGATGGGGGACGGGGTGCGGATGCCGGCCACGACGTCCTCGCCCTGGGCGTTGATCAGGTACTCGCCCATGAGCTTCTTTTCGCCGGTGGCGGGGTTGCGGGTAAAGGCCACGCCGGTGCCGGAACGCATACCGGAGTTGCCGAACGCCATCTGCTGCACGTTGACGGCGGTGCCCCATTCGTAGGGGATCTCGTTCATCTTGCGGTAGACGTTGGCGCGCGGGTTATCCCAGGAGCGGAACACGGCCTTGACGGCGCCGATCAGCTGCTCTTTGGGGTCCTGCGGGAACTCGCTGCCCTGCTTTTCCAGGTAGATGGCCTTGAATTCCTTGACCAGCTCTTTCAGGTCGTCGGCATCCAGGTCGATGTCCTGGGTCACGCCCTTGCGCTCCTTCATGGCGTCGATGCGCTCTTCAAAGAAGCTCTTGCCCAGCTCCATGACGACGTCGGAGTACATCTGGATAAAGCGGCGGTAGCAGTCAAAAGCAAAGCGGGGGTTCTGGGTCTTGTTGGCCAGGCCCTCCACGGACTGGTCGTTCAGGCCCAGGTTCAGGATGGTGTCCATCATGCCGGGCATGGACTGACGCGCGCCGGAACGCACGGAGACCAGCAGCGGGTTCTGGATATCACCGAACTTCTTGCCGGTCTGCTCCTCCAGGATGCCCATGTACTTAAAGATGTCGGCCTTGATCTCCTCGTTGATCTCGCGGCCGTCGGCATAGTACTGGGTGCAGGCTTCGGTGGTGATGGTGAAGCCCTGCGGCACCGGCATACCGGCGTGGGTCATCTCGGCCAGGCCGGCGCCCTTGCCACCCAGGATGTTCTTCATGGTGGTCTGGTCGCCGCCGAAAGCCTCGTGGCCCTCTTTGAACAGGTAGA
Source organism: uncultured Gemmiger sp. (assembly GCA_944382805.1). Lineage (GTDB taxonomy): Bacteria > Bacillota > Clostridia > Oscillospirales > Ruminococcaceae > Gemmiger. The sequence continues at coordinate 1,783 of CALWNS010000082.1, forward strand.
GATACTTCTTGCTCATGTCTTGCCTCCAATTTGCTTACGGTTTCTTCCCGGCACGCCGCTGCAAAGGCGGCGTGCCCGCAATAAAATAGGATTGCACAGTCCATTATAGCAGACTCTGCGCGGAAATGCCAGTGGATTGTTAAAAAAATGATGAATGTTTCTGCCGAATTTTTACCAAAAATTCGGCGCATCCCTCTTGCATTCTGCCCAAAAATCAGGTAAATTATAATGGGTAGAAAGTTCGAAAATGATACAAGCTCGCGCCTCCCTGCCCTTCCCCGGCCCGCAGGCCGGGGCCATGCGGGGGCGCGCCGTTTTGCCGTGCCGCCGGCACGTTTTTTGATCAGGAGGGAACCGTATGTCTTCCGCACGCGAAAATTACCTGGCCGCCAAGCAGCGCTTTGCCGAGACTTTCCAGCGCCACCTGGAAAACGGCGTGGAATTCATCAGCGATAATGTGTACATCGACCCGGAGGTCGTCATCGCCCCAGGCGCCGTCATCCTGCCCGGCTGCATCCTGCGCGGGGCCACCGTGGTCGAGGAGGGCTGCGTCATCGGCCCCAACACCCTGCTGGAAAACACGAAGGTAGGCCGCGGCACCGCCGTCAACGCCAGCCAGTGCTACGACAGCACCCTTGGCCCCGACAACAAGATCGGCCCGTTCACCCATGTGCGCGCCGGCACCCAAACGGCCGCCGGCTGCCACCTGGGCGCTTATGTTGAGACCAAGAACGTCGCGTTTGCCCGCGGCAACACGGTCAGCCACCTGACCTATATCGGGGACGCCACGGTGGGCAAGTACTGCAACTTTGGCTGCGGCACCGTAACCTGCAACTACGACGGCGCGGTCAAGTCCCACACCACCATCGGGGACTATGCGTTCATCGGCTGCAACACCAATCTGGTCGCGCCGGTCACGGTGGGCGACCACGCCTATACGGCCGCCGGCTCCACCATCAGCAAGGACGTGCCCGCCGGCGCGCTGGGCATCGAGCGCGGGCGGCAGACCGCCCTGCCCGGCTGGGGCGAGCGCAAGCTGCAGGGCTATATCGAGAAAAAGAAGAAGCTGGTAGCCGAGACCGAATAACAGAAAGGCAAGCACACAAAACCATGTCCTTTTTTACCGCGCCTTCGGCGGGGGCCGAATGGATCGTTGCCGGGCTTGGCAACCCGGAGCCCAAGTACGAGGGCACCCGCCACAACGCCGGTTTTGCCGCGCTGGACGACCTGGCCGCCCGCTGGGGCTGCACGCTGAATAAATCGAAGTGGCAGGGCCTGTACGGCATGGCCGAAGTGGACGGCCGCAAAGTGCTGCTGCTCAAGCCCCTGACCTATATGAACCTGAGCGGCCAGAGCATCGCCCCGGCGGCCCAGTTCTACAAGATCCCGCGCAGCCACGTGCTGGTGCTGTGCGATGACATCACCCAGGAGCCGGGCCGCCTGCGCATCCGCGCCGGCGGGTCCGCCGGCGGCCACAACGGGCTGAAAAGCATCATTGCCAGCCTGGGGGGCGAGGATTTCCCCCGCCTGCGCATCGGCGTGGGGGCCAAGCCGCACCCGGACTACGACCTGGCCGCCTGGGTGCTGGCCAAGTTCCCGCCCGAAGCCGCCAAAGCCGTAGCGGACCGCCGCGATGACATCGAGGCCGCCTGCCGCCTGATCCTGGCCGGCAAACTGGGCGAAGCCCAGAACAAATTCAACCGCTGAACGCAGTTCCCTGCGCCGTCCGCCTGGCTGACCCCCGCCCCGGGGGCCGGCCGGGCCGTTCGGCTATTGACAGCCCACACAAAACGTATCGCGTATGTTTGAACAACTTTTTCTGCAAACCGAAGAATACAAAAAGCTGGCAAGCGCGCTTTCCGGCAAGGGGGCGTGCGCGCTGTTCGGGCTGCCGGCCTCCGGCCGGGCGCTGGCCTACGCCGCGCTGGGGCGGGCGCTGGGGCGCGTTTTGTGCATCGTCACCCCCGGCGAGGCCGAAGCCACCCGCTTTGCGGCCGACCTGCACACGCTGGGCGTGGCGGCGGCCGTGTTCCCCGCGCGCGACTACCTGCTGCGCCCCATCGAAAGCGCCGGGCGCGAGTACGAGTACCGCCGCCTGGCCGTTTTGGGGGACCTGGCCGGCGGGCGGCTGCAAGCCGTCTGCGTGCCCAGCGAGGGCCTGACCCAGTACACCGTGCCGCCGGCCGATTTTCGCGCCAACACCCGCACGCTGCGCCCCGGCGATACCATCGAGCGGGCGGAGCTGACCGCCCTTTTGCTGGGCGCGGGCTATGTGCGGCGCGACCGCGTGGACGGCCCCGGCCAGTTTTCGATCCGCGGCGAGATCCTGGACCTGTACGCCCCCGATATGAAAGCCCCTGTGCGCGTGGAGTTCTGGGGCGACGAGATCGACACCATGCACACGTTTGATCTTTCGACCCAGCGCCGGGACGAGGCGGTGGAAAAGATCTATGTCAGCCCCGCACGGGAGGTGTTGTTCGGCGCGCCCGAAGCCGCGGCCGAAGCGCTGCGCGCCTTTTTGAAAAAGCAGCGCGGCAAGCGGCGCACGGCCATGCAGGCCGTGATGGCCCCCGACCTGGACGGGCTGGACGCCGGCGCGCTGCCGCCCGCGATGGACAAGTACCTGGACGTGCGCTACCCCGTGCGGGCCACGCTGCTCGACCACCTGGACGACCCGCTGCTCTGCATCGAGGAGCCGGCCTCCATCCGCGAAGCCGACCGCGCCACCGCCTACCGCCGGGGCGAGGAGATCACGGCCCTGCTGGCGGACGGCGCGCTGTGCGCCGGGCTGGACGAGCTGTACGCCGCGCCGGGCTGGCTGTGGGCGCAGGCCGGGCGCTGCCGCACCCTGCTGGCCGAAAACTTTGCCCGCAGCCTGCCCGACCAGCCGCTCAAGGCCGTTGTAAACACCCCCTGCCACAGCCTGCCCGCCTGGGGCGGCGAAGTTTCCGCCCTGCTGGACGACTTAGCGCCCCTGCGCGCCCAGGGCGCGGCGGTCACGGTGCTGGCCGGCACGCCGCGCGCCGCGGCCGGCCTGGCGGGCGACCTGCGCGCCAAGGGCCTGGCCGTTTCCACCGACCCGGCCGCCGAACCGGCGCCGGGGCTGGTGCAGGTGCTGCCGGGGCACCTTTCGGCCGGGTGCGGGCTGCCGTTTGCCCGCTACGCGCTGCTGACGGCGCGCGCCTTTGGCGAAAGTGCCCCCGCGCGCCGCAGCCCCAAGCGCGGCAAGGACGCGCTGAACAGCCTGACCGACATTGCCCCCGGCGACCTGGTCGTACACCAGAACCACGGCATCGGCCGCTACGCGGGCATCCGCCGCATGGAGGTGCAGGGCGCCACCAAGGACTACCTGCGCATCGAATACGACAAAAAGGACGTTTTGTATATCCCGGTCACCCAGCTGGACCTGCTTTCGCGCTATACGGCCCCCGGCGACGCCGACAAGGTGCGCCTGAGCCGCCTGGGCGGCGGCGAGTGGACCAAGACCCGCAAGCGGGTGCGCGCCGCCACCGAGGCCATGGCCAAAGAGCTGATCGACCTGTACGCCCGCCGCAAACAGGCCAAAGGCTACGCTTTCCCGGCCGACGATACCTGGCAGGGCGATTTTGAACAGCGCTTTGCCTACGAGGAAACGCCCGACCAGCTGACCGCCGCGGCCGAGATCAAGCGCGATATGGAGCAGCCCTGGCCGATGGACCGGCTGCTCTGCGGCGACGTGGGCGTGGGCAAGACCGAAGTGGCCCTGCGCGCGGCGTTCAAATGCGTGATGGGCGGCAAGCAGTGCGCGATCCTGGCCCCCACGACCATTTTGGCCTGGCAGCACTTTAACACGGCGCTGGCCCGCATGGAGGCGTTCCCCATCCGCATCGGGCTGCTTTCCCGCTACCGCAGCGCCAAGGAACAGAAAGAGACGCTGCGCGGCCTGCGCGACGGCACGGTGGACATCGTGGTCGGCACGCACCGCCTGCTTTCGGACGACGTCAAGTTCCGCGAGCTGGGGCTGCTGATCGTGGACGAGGAACAGCGGTTCGGCGTCAAACACAAGGAAAAGCTGAAGGAAAACTTTGTCGGTGTGGACGTGCTGACCCTGTCGGCCACGCCCATCCCGCGCACGCTCAACATGGCGCTGACCGGCATCCGCGACCTTTCCACCATCGAGCAGCCGCCCATCGAGCGGCAGCCCATCGAGACGTACGTACTGGAATATGACGCCGGCATCGTGGCCGAAGCCATCCGCAAGGAGCTGGCCCGCGGCGGCCAGGTATACTACCTGCACAACCGGGTCGAGGACATCGAGCGCTGCGCCGCCGCCGTGGGGCAGATGGTGCCGGGCGCGCGCGTCGGCATCGCGCACGGCAAAATGACCGAGGAGCAGATCTCCTCGGTCTGGCAGCAGCTGCTGGACAACGAGATCGACGTGCTGGTCTGCACCACCCTGATCGAGACCGGCGTGGACGTGCGCAACTGCAACACCCTGATCATCGAGGACGCCGACCGCATGGGGCTTTCGCAGCTGTACCAGATCCGCGGCCGCGTGGGGCGTTCGGCCCGCAAGGCCTACGCCTACTTTACTTTCCGCCGCGACCGCGTGCTGACCGAGATCGCCGCCAAGCGCCTGTCCGCCATCCGGGAGTTTACGGCTTTCGGGTCCGGCGTGCGCATCGCCATGCGCGATCTGCAGATCCGCGGCGCGGGCAGCCTTTTGGGCCACAGCCAGCACGGGCATATGGAGGCCGTGGGCTACGACCTGTATGTAAAAATGCTGGGCCAGGCCATTGCCGCCGCCCGCGGCGAAGCGCCGGAGCCGGACAAGAGCGAGTGCCTGGTGGACATTGCGGCCGATGCCTACCTGCCCGAAAGCTATGTGCCGGACGCCGCCGGCCGCATTGAGGCGTACAAGCGCATTGCGGCCATCGAGACCGCCGCCGACGCCGAGGACGTGCTGGACGAGCTGATCGACCGCTACGGCGACCCGCCCAAGAGCGTGCAGAGCCTGGTGGACGTTTCGCTGGTGCGCGTGACGGCCGCCCGCGCCGGCGTGGTGGAG
>CALWNS010000083.1 GCA_944382805.1 uncultured Gemmiger sp.
TCGGAAAAGCACCAGCCGCTGTTCCGCTACTTCAAGCAGATGTTCGCCCAGGTGACCAACCCGCCCATCGACGCCATCCGCGAAGAGAGCGTCACCGACACCACCGTCTACGTGGGCTCCGACGGAAATCTCTTGAAGGACGATCCCAAGAACTGCACGGTGCTCCAGATCAACAACCCCATCCTCACCAACGTGGATCTCATGAAGATCAAGTCCATGGACGCGCCGGGGTTCCACGTGGAGACCATTTCCATCCTCTATTATAAGAATACGTCCCTCAAAAAGGCGCTGGATCACCTGTTTGTGAGCTGCGACCGCGCCTACCGGGGCGGCGCGAACATCTTAATCCTCTCCGACCGGGGCGTGGATGAAAACCACGTGGCCATCCCGTCGCTTCTGGCCGTGTCGGCGCTGGAGCAGTACCTGGTGCGCACGAAAAAGCGCACGGCCGTCTCGGTGATTTTAGAGAGCGCCGAGCCGCGGGACGTGCACCACTTCGCCACGCTCCTGGGCTACGGCGCCCGGGCGGTGAACCCGTACCTGGCCTACGCCAGCATCCGCCAGCTCATCCACGAGGGACTTCTGGACAAGGACTACTCCGTGGCCGTGGACGACTACAATAAGGCCGTGCTCCACGGCATCGTGAAAATCGCCTCGAAGATGGGCGTCTCCACCATCCAGTCCTACGAGAGCGCCCAGATCTTCGAGATCGTGGGCATCCGCAAGGACGTGGTGGATCAGTACTTCACCAACACCGTCAGCCGCGTGGGCGGCGTGGGGCTCGAGGAGATCGCCGAGGGCACAGAGTACTACCACAGCCGCGCCTTCGACCCCCTGGGGCTCCAGACCGACGGCGCCCTGGACAGCTCCGGCTACCACCGCCTGCGCTGCGGCCCGGAAAAAGAGGATCACATGTACAATCCCCAGGTGGTGTGCCTCCTGCAGCGGGCGGTGCGCCGGGGAGACTACAAGCTCTTTAAGCAGTATTCCGCTCTCGTGGACAACGAGACGCCCCACACCCTCCGGGGACTTCTGGAGTTCGTGTTCCCCGCCGAGGGCGTGCCCCTTTCCGAGGTGGAGCCGGTGTCGTCCATCGTCAAGCGGTTTAAAACCGGCGCCATGTCCTATGGCTCCATCTCCAAGGAAGCCCACGAGTGCCTGGCCATCGCCATGAACCGTCTGGGCGGCAAGTCTAACTCCGGCGAGGGCGGCGAGGAGCCCGAGCGCCTGGGCACCGAGCGCGGCAGCGCCATCAAGCAGGTGGCGTCGGGACGCTTCGGCGTCACCTCGGCTTACCTCACCTCCGCCCAGGAGATCCAGATCAAGATGGCGCAGGGCGCCAAGCCCGGCGAGGGCGGCCACCTGCCCTCCGGCAAGGTCTACCCCTGGATCGCCAGGACCCGCCATTCCACTCCGGGCGTCACTCTCATCAGCCCGCCGCCCCACCACGACATCTATTCTATCGAGGACCTGGCCGAGCTGATCTACGATCTCAAATGCGCAAACGCCAAAGCCTGCATCTCGGTCAAGCTCGTCAGCGAGACCGGCGTCGGTACTGTGGCCTCCGGCGTAGCCAAGGCAGGCGCACAGGTCATTTTGAGCTCGGGCTGCGACGGCGGAACCGGCGCAGCGCCGCTGAGCTCTATCCACTACGCCGGCATGCCATGGGAGCTTGGCCTGGCCGAAACGCACCAGACGCTGGTGCGCACCGGGCTGCGCAGCCGCGTGCGCATCGAGACAGACGGCAAACTGATGACGGGGCGCGACGTCGCCATCGCCGCCATGCTGGGGGCCGAGGAATTCGGCTTTGCCACCGCGCCGCTGATCGCGCTCGACTGCACGATGATGCGCGTGTGCAACCTCGACACCTGCCCCATGGGCATCGCCACCCAAAACCCCGAACTGCGCAAACGCTTTTGCGGCAAGCCGGAATATGTCGAAAACTTTATGCTTTTTGTCGCCCGGCAGCTGCGAGAGCTGATGGCCGCCCTTGGCGTGCGCACGCTGCGCGAGCTGGTAGGCCGCACCGACCTTTTACAGCCTGCGCCAAACGCCGCCGTCGATGTGCGCGCCATCCTGGCCCCGGCTGCACCGGCCGGCGGCAAAATAACGTTCGACCCTGCCGACGCCTACGATTTTGGGCTGGAAAAAACACTGGATCGAGCGCTTCTGAAGCAGCCGTCCGTGCGCGCGGCGCTCGAAAAGGGCACGCCAGCCCGTGTAGAAGTGACGGTGCGCAACACCTGCCGTGCGTTCGGCACACAGCTGGGCGCGGCGCTGACCCGCTGTTGCCCTGAAGGCCGCCCCGACGATACGCTGACGGTGGACTGCGCCGGCACGGGCGGGCAGAGCTTTGGTGCATTTTTGCCAGCCGGCATCACGCTTTCGCTGACCGGCGACAGCAACGACTACTTTGGCAAGGGCCTTTCGGGCGGCAGGCTGGCCGTTCGCCCGCCGCGGGGCGCGGCCTATGTGCCGGAGGACAACGTCATCATCGGCAATGTGGCGCTGTACGGGGCTACCGGCGGCGCGGCGTTCGTCAACGGCCGCGCCGGCGAGCGGTTCTGCGTGCGCAATTCCGGCGCATCGGCTGTCGTCGAGGGCGTGGGCGAACATGGCTGCGAGTATATGACCGGCGGACGCGTCGTAGTGCTGGGCCCGGTGGGCAAAAACTTTGCCGCCGGCATGAGCGGCGGCATCGCCTATGTGCTGGACGAAGCGAACGAGCTGTACCGGTGCTTAAACAAGAGCCTTGTCAGCATGGAGGCGGTCGCGAGCCGCTACGACCGGGCGGAGCTGCGCGCTTTGATCGAAGCGCATGTGCGGGCCACCGATTCACCCAAAGGGCGGCAGGTTCTGGAGCAGTTCGACGAACTGCTGCCTAGGTTCAAAAAAATCATCCCCACCGCTTACAAACGGCTGATGCAGCTGGCTTCCCAGTTTGAGGAGCAGGGCGTGCCTGCCGAACAGGCCCAGGTCGAGGCGTTTTACGCCAGCCTGGCGCACAAAGCATAAAGGAGGCGTCTCCCCATGGGCAAACCCACCGGCTTTTTGGAGTATCCGCGCGAGACCGGCCCCGAACGTCCGCCGCGGCAGCGTCTGCAGGATTTTAACGAATTCCACCTTCCTCTTTCCTCCGCCGACCAGGCCCGGCAGGCCGCCCGCTGCATGGACTGCGGCGTGCCTTTCTGCCAGGCCGGGCAGCTCATGGCCGGTATGACCACCGGCTGTCCGCTGCACAACCTGATCCCCGAAACCAACGACCTTGTATACCGCGGCGCGCTGGCCGGAGCCTGGCAGCGGCTGCAAAGCACCAACTGCCTGCCGGAGTTCACCGGCCGCGTCTGCCCCGCCCTGTGCGAGGTCGCCTGCACCTGCGCCAGGGACGGTGGGGCCGTCTGCATCAAAGAGAACGAGCGCGCCATTGCGGAATACGCCTTTGTTCACGGTCTGGTGGACGACGCGCCCCCACCGGTGCGCACTGGCAAGACGGTGGCAGTGGTGGGCAGCGGTCCCGCCGGGCTGGCTGCAGCCTGGCTGCTGAACCGCCGCGGCCACCGCGTGACGGTGTTTGAAAAGTCCGACCGCCCCGGCGGGCTTGTGCGCTACGGCATCCCCAACATGAAGCTGGATAAAGCCGTCGTCGACCGGCGTATCGCCGCCATGGAGCGCGCCGGGGTGCAGTTTTGCTGCAGCGCCGACGTCGGCCGCAGCCAGCCGGCGGCCGAACTGCTGGAGCGCTACGACCGCCTGCTGCTGGCCTGCGGCGCGGGCTGCCCGCGCGACCTGGCCGTGCCGGGACGGGAGGCCGGAGGGATCTGGTTCGCGGTGGATTTCCTTGCCGCCGTCACCAAAGCGCTGCTCGATTCCAATTATGAGAAACCGCCCTATGAACTTGCCAGGGGCAAGCGAGTGCTGGTGGTGGGCGGCGGCGATACCGGCAACGACTGCATCGGCACCGTGCTGCGGCTGGGCGCCAGGAGCGTGACCCAGCTGGAGATGATGCCCGCCCCTCCCGCCGCACGCACCGCCGCCAACCCCTGGCCGGAATGGCCGCATATGGCCAGGACTGACTATGGCCAGCAGGAAGCCATCGAACTGTTCGGCAAAGACCCGCGCCTCTACCAGGCGACGGTCTCCCGCTTTGAAGCTGACAAAAAGGGGCGCGTGTGCGCCGCCGCCGTGCAGCGCCTGGTCCCGCACAAAGACCCCGCCGCCGGCCATACCGTCATGCAGCCCGTACCGGGACAGGAGGAAACGATCAAAACCGACCTCGTGCTCATCGCCGCCGGGTTCACCGGCTGCGAGTCCTACCTGCCCGAAGCCCTCGGCGCGCCGCTGACAAAGCGCGGCGTGCTGGAAACGCAGGGCGGCGGCTACGCCACCGCGCTGCCGCGGGTGTTTGCGGCG
>CALWNS010000084.1 GCA_944382805.1 uncultured Gemmiger sp.
GCCGCCTGCCTGAGCATGGGCAACCCGCACTGCGTGATCGAATGGCCGCTGGACCGGCCGCTGCCCACCGGGGCCGCGCTGGCCGCACTGGGGCCGGAGTTTGAACACCACCCGGCTTTCCCCGAAGGGATCAACACCGAGTTCATCCAGGTGCTGGACCGCCGCCGGCTGGCCATGCGCGTGTGGGAGCGCGGCAGCGGCGAAACGCTGGCCTGCGGCACCGGGGCGTGCGCAGCCGTGGCCGCCATGGTGCTGCGCGGCGCCTGCCCGCGCGGCGAGACGGTGGAGGTGGAGCTGGCCGGCGGCACGCTGGGCATCCTGGTGGACGAACAGGACGCCGTGTGGATGTCCGGCCCGGCCGTGACCGCCTTTACCGGCTGCGTGGAGGTATAACGCGCCTTGCGCGCCGCCGCGGAACATGGTAAGATAGCAGCAGAATGCAGCCGCGCGTCCGTGCGGCCTTAGGGGTTTGCTATGAGTTTTTCCACCGTACAGTTTTTGTTTGTGTTCCTGCCGCTGGCATGGGCGGTGTTTTTTGTGCTGCCGGTGCGCGCGCGCAGCGCGGCGCTGGCCGTTTTGAGCCTGCTGTTCTGCCTGTGGGGCGAAGCGCCGGCCGCCGGCCTGCTGGCGGGGTTCACTGTGTTCCACTGGCTGGCCGGCCTGGCGCTGGAACGCTGCCCCCGCGGGCGGCGCGCGCTGCTGGCGGCGGCCGTTGCGGCCGACCTGGCCCTGCTGGGCGGGTTCAAGTACCTGGGCTTTATCACCCGCAACCTGGCCGCCGTGTGGCCGGGCGCGGTGCCGGTGCTGGACATCGCGCTGCCGCTGGGGCTGAGCTTTTACACCTTCCAGGGAATTTCCTACTGTGTGGACGTGGCCCGCGGCCAGGCGCCGGCCCAGCGCAGCGTGCTGCGGCTGTTTTTGTATTTTGCGTTTTTCGGGCACGTAGTCTCGGGGCCGATTTTGCAGTACCGCGAACACGCCGCCGGGCTGGACCCGCTGGCCCCGCAGCGGCAAGTATCGCTGGACCGCTTTTGCGGCGGCATCCGCCGGTTCACGCTGGGCCTGGCCAAAAAGGTGATTTTGGCAGACCAGCTGGCACTGCTCCATAACCAGATGCTCAGCGTGCAGGCGGAGCGACTGCCCGCGCCGGTACTACTGCTGGGCTGCACGGCCTACACATTGCAGCTGTACTTTGATTTTTCCGGCTACAGCGATATGGCCGTGGGCCTGGGCGAGATGTTTGGGCTGAAAATGCCGGAAAACTTCGACTATCCGCTGCTTTCCCGCTCGATCGGTGAATTCTGGCGGCGGTGGCATATCTCGCTGGGCGCGTGGTTTCGGCAGTACCTGTACTTCCCGCTGGGCGGCAGCCGCTGCAGCAAAGCGCGCACCGCCCTGAACCTGTTCCTTGTATTCCTGTGTACCGGCATCTGGCACGGCGCGGCGTGGCAGTTCGTGGCGTTCGGCGTGTGGCACGGCGCGCTGGCCGCCGCAGAACGGCTGGGCCTGGGGGCCTGGCTGGAGCGCCGGCCCGGCTGGCTGCGGCGGGTCTACCTGCTGGCGGCGGTGTGGGTCGGGTTCGTGCTGTTCGGCGCGCCGGGCCTGGCCGCCGCGCTGGCCCAGCTGCGGGGCATCCTGACCTGGCAGGCCGGGGACGCCGGGCTGACCTTTGCTTCGTTCTTTGGCCCGCGGGAGATCGTGCTGCTGCTGGCGGCCGCCGCGCTGTGCGGGCCGGTGCAGGCGCTGTGCCCGCGGCTAAAAGCCTGGCTGCGCGGCGAGCGCGAGGTTGGCGCCCTGGGCACGGCGGTGCTGCTGGGGCTGCTGTTCCTCAGCATCACGCTGGTCACGGCCGGCAACTACCAGGGCTTTATCTATGCGCAGTTTTAAGGAATAGGAGTCCGCCATGTGCAAAAAGATACTGGCCGCCGCGTTCTGCGCGGTGCTGGGGCTGAGCTTTCTGATTTTTAACATCTTCAGCCGCCAGCTTTCGGACGATAACCACGAAAATCGCCTGCTGACCGGCCTGCCCGACGTGCTGCGCAGCCCGCCGGGGCAGTTTGTGGACAACCTGGATAATTTTATAGCCGATAACTCCCCGTTCCGCTACCAGCTGGTGGCGCTCAACGCCAACACGCAGTACCTGCTGTTCCACACCGCGGCCAACGGTCTGGTGGTGGTGGGGGAGCAGGGCTGGCTGTTTTACAAGGACGGCCCGGACGACGCCCGCCCCCTGGCCAACTACCAGGGCCTGCCCGATACCTTTGACAGCGAGGAGGAGCTGGCCGCGGCGGCCGCCGCGCTGGACCGGATGGCGGCCCGGCTGGCCGAAAACGGCTGCACGCTGGTGCTGGACATAACGCCCTCCAAGGACCGCGTGTACCGGGAATATGTGCCGGACAAATACCCCATCGTCAACGAGCGCAACCGCACCGACCGGCTGGTCGCCTATCTGCGGGAACATTGCAGCGTGCCGGTGAGCTGGCCGTACGAAGCGATCCGCGCCCGGGCGCTGGCCGACCCCGACCAGCCGCTGTACTTTAAGACCGACACCCACTGGAACAGCGCCGGCGCGCTGCTGGGGCTGGACGGGGCGCTGGCGGCCATCGGGATGCCGGCGGTTGAATTTGACAGCTACGAGATCGTGCAGAGCGGCGTGCAGACCGGCGACCTGGCCAACCTGGCCGCGCTGTACACGCTGCTGCCCTCCGACCCGGAATATACGGCGGCCAACTACGCGCAGCTGTACGGGCAGGACCCGCGCACGGTGGGCGTGCTGGGCGACAGTTTCAGCAGCTACTATATGCCGTACCTGTCGCTGCGGTTCGCCAACTGCTGGAACAATTCCTTTGAAACGGACCTGTACCCCTGGCGCGCGGACAACCCCGAGTGCGATGTGATGATCCTGCAGGTGACCGAGCGCAACCTGGACAAGGTGCTGGAACTGCTTAAACAGTTTTGAATTTCCCGCAGAAATATGCTATAGTAAAAACATCCTGTATTGGAGGGGAAGGTTTATGAAAGTCAACAAGCATTATGCCGAAGTAGCCGAAAGCTACCTGTTCAGCACCATCGCCCACAAGGTGGCCGATTACCAGAAAGCCCACCCCCAGGCGGACATCATCCGCCTGGGCATCGGCGATGTAACGCTGCCGCTGGCGGGGAGCGTGGTGCAGGCCCTGCACGAGGCCAGCGAGGAGCAGGGCCACAAGGAGACGTTCCACGGCTATATTCCCAGCGAGCAGGGCTACCCGTTCCTGCGCGAGCCCATCCAGGGCTACTACGCCGGGCGCGGCGTAGAGCTGGATACCGCCGAGATCTTTATTTCGGACGGCGCCAAAAGCGACCTGGGCAACCTACTCGACCTGTTTGACGTGGACAACACGGTGCTGGTGCCCGACCCGGTGTACCCCGTGTATGTGGACGACAACGTGATGGCCGGCCGGCGCATCACCTATATGGCAGCCACGGCGGAAAACGGCTTCCTGCCCATGCCGGGCGCGGATACCAAAGCCGACATCGTGTACCTGTGCAGCCCCAACAACCCCACCGGCGCGGCCTATACGCGCGAACAGCTGAAAGTGTGGGTGGACTGGGCCAACGCGCACAACGCGGTGATCCTGTACGATGCGGCGTACGAATGCTTTGTGAGCGAGCCGGGCCTGGCCCGCAGCATCTTTGAGGTGGAGGGCGCCAAGACCTGTGCCATCGAGGTGTGCAGCTTTTCCAAGATCGCCGGTTTTACCGGCACGCGCTGCGGCTATACCATCGTGCCGCAGGCGCTGGCGCGAGAAGGCATGAACCTGAACAAGATGTGGCTGCGCCGCCAGACCACCAAGTTCAACGGCGTGGCCTACATTGTGCAGCGCGCGGCGGCCGCCGTGTTCAGCGCGGACGGAATGCGGGAGATCCAGCAGAACCTGGACTACTACCGCCGCAACGCCGCGGTGATCGCCGCCGCGCTGGACGAAGCGGGCGTGTGGTACTGCGGCGGTAAAAACAGCCCGTACATCTGGCTGAAATGCCCCGGCGGCATGGGCAGCTGGCAGTTCTTTGACTGGCTGCTGGACACCGCCCACGTGGTGGGCACCCCCGGCGAGGGCTTTGGCAAATGCGGCGAAGGCTACTTCCGTCTGACCGCCTTTGGCGATGCCGACCGCACCAAAGAAGCCGCCGCCCGCATCCTGGCGGCGCTGAAAACGCTGTAAAACCAAAAACGGCAGCCCCGGCTTTGCGCGTAAAAGCCGGGGCTGTCGTTTTGTTTGCAGTATCAGAGCGGGGCGGGGCCGGGCACGCCGTCCACGGCGGGGTCGTACAGGCAGCAGCCGTTTTTGCCGTTGCCCTTGACGCGGTAGAGCGCAAGGTCCGCCAGGCGGAACAGCTCCTGCGCGCGCACGCCCTTTTCCCCGCGGGCTATGCCGATGGAAAGGCGCACCGTACAGCCCACCTTGCTGCCGGCCTTGGCGTTGACATGGTCGATGATGCGCCGGGCAATGGCCAGCGCGGCCGCGTCCCCGCTCACGCCGGGGCACAGGACGGCGAACTCGTCGCCGCCAATGCGGCCCACCACGTCCACGCTGCGGGTGGCGGCGCGCAGCACCTCGCCCGTACAGGCCAGGACGGAATCGCCGGTCAGGTGGCCGTAGGTGTCGTTCACACGCTTGAAATCGTCCAGATCCAGCACCATGAAATACGCGGGGCCTTGGGCCAGGCGGTCGTCGGCCGCCTTGAAAAAGGCGCGGTGGTTGTACAGGCCGGTGACCGGGTCGGTCTCGGCCAGGCGGGTCATGCGGTCGGCCAGCAGGCGGGCCTCCTGCACCTGCTCGGCCAGCGAGCGGGGATAGTACTCGTCCGGGGCCTGGTCCCGGTACGGCAGCGACTGGTGCGCGTGGCGGATCTTCCACGCGCCGCCGGTCAAAGTATAGACCAGCGTAAAGCGGGAATCCATATCCACCAGCGCCGGCTGGCCCAGCTCGGCGTCCCGCACCCGCAGCCCGCCGTACACGATGCGCACCGTGTCGCTGAGAACCTGTTCCTGGTACCATTCGTCCACAATGACAAACTTTTGGTCGGTGGTGGTGGCAAGCTCCTTTTCCAGCGCCTGGGCCATCCCCTTGCGGTCAAGATAGAACTCGTGCTTGCCCGTGCCGATGACGATGGCGTCTTCGGCCAGCTGGTCCAGCGCGCGGGCCAGCGATTCCGGCGTGCGCGCAATGACGTAATCGTTCCACATCTTTTGGGCCGCTTTGCACAGATCCACTCCTGCTCCCCCTTATGCCGCGGCAGCGGCGTGCCTTTTTATAGTAAAAAATATATCCTGTTTTCAACCATTTGTCAAGGCATACATATTGTGGGCGGGGCGCTTTAACAGGAGCGGTTCGCTTTTGCCGCTTTCCTCTTTTTCCCGTGCTTACAGGGGCACGGCCAGCGCGCGCGGGCCGGGGTAGCAGGCCCCCGCGCCCAGCTCCTGCTCAACGCGCAGCAGGCGGTTGTATTTGGCGGTGCGTTCGCCGCGGCAGGGCGCGCCGGTCTTGATCTGCCCGGCGCCCAGGCCAACGGCCAGGTCCGCGATGGCGGTGTCCTCGGTCTCGCCGGAGCGGTGGGAGGCGATGGCCGCATAGCCGGCGCGGCGGGCCAGGCGCACGGCCTGCGCCGTCTGGGTCAGCGTGCCGATCTGGTTGGGCTTGACCAGGAGGGCGTTGGCGCACCCCTCCTCGATGCCGCGGCCCAGGCGTTCGCTGTTGGTCACAAAAAGGTCGTCCCCCACCAGCTGCACGTGGTCCCCCAGCGCGGCGGTCAGCTGCCGCCAGCCGGCCCAGTCCTCCTCGTCCAGCGGGTCCTCCAGCGAGCGGACGGGGTACCGTCCGGCCAGGTCCTGCCAGTGCGCGGCCAACTCGGCGGCGGAAAACGTGCGGCCGCTTTTGGGCAGGCGGTACTCGCCGGGGCGCGCGCCCTTCCATTCGCTGGCGGCGGCGTCCAGCGCCAGCACAAAGTCGCGCCCCGGCCGGTAGCCGGCGCGCTCGATGGCCTCCAGCAGCAGTTCCAGCGCCTGTTCGTCGCCCGCCAGGTCGGGGGCAAAGCCGCCCTCGTCCCCCACGGCGGTGGAAAGCCCCCGCGCCGCCAGCAGCGCGCGCAGGGCGGCGTATACTTCGGCGCACCAGCGCAGCCCCTCGCGGAAGGTGGGCGCGCCGACGGGCATGACCATAAACTCCTGCACGTCCAGGTTGTTGGCCGCGTGCGCGCCGCCGTTCAAAATGTTCATCATCGGCACCGGCAGGCAGCCGGCGGCCGCCCCGCCCAGGTAGCGGTACAGCGGCAGGCGCAGCGCGGCGGCCGCCGCCCGGGCGCAGGCCAGCGAGACGGCCAGGAGGGCGTTGGCCCCCAGCCGGGATTTGTCCGGCGTGCCGTCCGCCGCGCGCAGGGCGGCGTCTATGGCGGCCTGGTCGGCGGCATCGCGGCCGGCCAGCGCCGCGCACAGTTCGCCTTCGATATGGCGCACGGCGCGCAGCA
>CALWNS010000085.1 GCA_944382805.1 uncultured Gemmiger sp.
AAGGCTGTCGCCGTATACGCATACTGCAATCTCCACGGCCTTTGGATGACCAAAGTATAAGACCGCGGGCACGAAACCGGGCGATGCGGAACCGTTCCGCATCGCTTTTTTGTTACTGCTTCCCGATAGAACATAAAAGGAGTACCGCCATATATGCAGTATGTGATCTCGTTTTTGGAGGGCATCATCACCTTCATTTCCCCCTGCCTGCTCCCCATGCTCCCGATCTATATTTCGTATTTTGCGGGCGGCGGCGAAAGGACGGCAGCCAAAACGCTGAAGTGCGCTTTGGGGTTCGTTGCAGGTTTCACCGCCGTGTTTGTGGCCCTTGGCGCCCTGGCAGGGACCGTAGGCAGCTTTTTGCAGGAGTACCAGACGGCTGTCAACATCGTTTCGGGCCTGATCGTGGTGCTATTCGGCCTGAACTTTTTGGGCGTGTTCGACCTGCCGCTGTTCCGCGGCGGCAGCCGTTTTGCAAAGCCCGCCAACATGGGCTTTTTCTCCGCCCTGCTGTTCGGCGTGATCTTTTCGGTCGGCTGGACGCCCTGTGTCGGCACCTTCCTGGGGTCGGCGCTGATGCTGGCCTCCCAGCGGGCGCATATCGCGGAGGGGATGCTGATGCTGCTGGCGTATTCCCTGGGCCTGGGGATCCCCTTTATTCTCAGCGCCGTGCTGATCGATTTCTTAAAAAGCGCGTTTGACTGGATCAAGCGCAACTATAAAATCATCAATACCGCAAGCGGCCTCCTGCTGGTGCTGATCGGTATCCTGATGGCGACCGGCACCCTGGGTCGGCTGCTTGCTCTTTTGGGATAAGGAGCGGCCATGAAAAACAAGAAAACACTTCTCCTCCTCGTTTTGCTGTTTGTTTTGCTGCTGGGCGGCGCGGGGCTTTTATACCGCTTGCTGGGGCAGTCGGTCGAAGCCAAACAGCTTTCCACACAGCCTGCGCGGCAGGAGGAACCGGACGAAACCGATGACGCGGAACAAACCGCGCAGAAGATCGAAGCGCCGGATTTTATCGTGTACGACGCACAGGGCAACGAAGTCCGTTTGAGCGACTACTTTGGCAAGCCCATCGTGCTGAATTTCTGGGCCAGCTGGTGCGGGCCGTGCCAGAGCGAGATGCCGGACTTCCACGAGAAATATCTGCAGCTGGGCGAGGACATCCATTTCCTGATGGTCAACATGACGGACGGTTCCCGCGAAACCATAGAATCGGCCGCTGCCTTTATCTCCGAAAACGAGTATACCTTCCCGGTATTGTATGACACACAATCCAGCGCCGCTTTGTCCTATATCGCGTACTCGCTCCCGACCACCTTCTTCATTGATGCGGAGGGCTATGCCGTCGCCCAGGCAACCGGCGCGATCGACGCCGATACCCTGCAGCGCGGGATCGATATGATCACCGAGCAGTAAAGCCAAAACGGAACCACGCCGCGGCGGGTCTGCGCAAACGCGCAAAGGCCCGGCCGCGGCGTGGTTTTTCTTTTCATCTCCGCGGATACGGGCGGAGGAAAGGCGGTTTCTGGCACTGTTCGGTCAGCAGCCCATACAGCTGCGGGCGGCGGTAGGTATCGCCCTGCATCTCCGCCGCACGGTAACGGCGCAGCATGGCAAGGTCCAGGCTGGCGGTATAGACCCCCTCCTCCCCGCCCGCCTGCAAAATGCAGGTATCGCGCGAGTCCTGCTGTTCCGGCAGGTAGGCCACGCCGTCGAACACCGTTGACCCGCCGTTGCAGTCCGGCACGGCGGCCGGGTAGTTGCAGGTGGCGATCGCCAGCATATTTTCGTAGGCGCGCGCCCGCAGCTGGCTAAGGCGGTTGATCTCCATCGGGCAGGCATTGGGCACCAGGATCAGCTCCGCGCCCTGCAGCATCAGCAGGCGGGCGCTTTCCGGGAACTCGCGGTCATAGCAGATCATGGCCCCGACCCGCACCGGGCCGCAAGCCGTATCAAGCTCCGCTACCGGGAACGCTTCGCCCGGCGTCAAATGGCGCTCCACATCAAAATCACAGGTATGGACCTTGGCATAGGTCAGGCAGACCCTGCCGCGCCGGTCGATCAGCACCAGCGTGTTGCGCGGCCCGCCCGGCCAGCGCTCCAGCAGCGTAATGCCGATCGCCATATCCAGCTCCCGCGCCAGGCGGCGGAACACCTGCACAAAAGCCCCGTCGGCCGGGATCGCCTGTTCCTTCCACACTTCGGCCGGGCTGTCGTACAGCTGATAGCCGTTGCTCCACATTTCCGGGAACAGCGCGATGTCGGCCCCTTTTTTCTTGGCCTGCCCGCAGGCTTGCCGGCCTTTTTGCAGGTTTTCTTCCAGCGTGCAGCCGGGCGCGATCTGCAGCAGCGCAATGGTCAGGCGTTCATTCATGCGGCGTCCCCTCCTCCCGCAGGATGCGGTCCAGTTCCTCCTTCGTATACAGGGTGTTCAGCACCCGGACCAATTCCTTTTTGCTCAGGCGCGGCGGCAGGTCCAGCCGGCGTAGAAACGCGCGGCGGCGCCCGGCGCTGTTGCCGGTGCCGGACAGCCCCCATTCGTAGAGGTCGGTATATGTGATCTCCCGGCCGGCGCGCCGGGCCGGGGCGTCCTGTTCCGCGCCGGCCAGGGCTGTCTGTATCGCCTGCAGGATCAGCGCATCGGGGGTGCCCTCCACCCCCAGCAGGCCTTCCCGCCCCGGTTGCGCTTTGCGGCTCTCCTTGCCGGGCAGCGCCGGCACAAAAGCATGATAGACATGCTCCGCCCCCACCAGCCCGGTCACAAAATGGCGGATCTGAAACCCCGCCTTGTCCGAATCGGTCAGGATCACCAACCCCTGCGCCGCTGCGGTGCGCTTGAGCAGGGATTGCAGCGCGCGGTCTTTGTATACGGCAAAACCGTCCGTCATCAGGATGGTCGCATCGACCAGGTTGGCCAGGCGGGCGGCGTCGTAGCGCCCCTCCACCAACACGGCCTGGCGCAGTTTTTGTTTCATAGCTGCCTCCCGCCGGTCAGCATCCCCAGCTCGCAGATCGCCTTTTGCAGCAGGATATCGGCCGGCAGCCGGCTGCCCTTCAAATCAAGGTCCAGCTTTTGCAGCACCTGCAGGCATTGCTCCAGCCCGCGCCGGTCATAGCGGGAGGACATCTGCTCGGCGTTGCCCAGGCGGTAGTTCCATTTGCCGGTATAGCCGAAATCTTTTGCCATATCCGGCAGCGCGCGCCGGCTGCGCCGGGTCAGGAACGCACGGTACACGTCCAGATAATTGGAGACCAGCGCGCCGGTGATCAGGATCGGGTCGTTTTGCAGAGCCAGCAGGGCCGCCAGCTTATCCAGTGCCTGGCGGGTGCGGCCGGAGGCGACCAGTTTGACCATATCAAAGGTATCCGCCTCCAGCGTGACGGTCCCCAGTTGTTCGATCATCTGCGGGGTAATGGTCCCATAGCCGGACAGCGCCGCCAGCTTATCGATCTCGCTGCGCAGCAAAAACTGGTCTTCGCCGCAGCGGTCGAGCAGCATCCCCTCCGCCCCCGGCGCAAAACGCGTTCCGCTCTCCTGCGCCCAGTCCCGCGCCAGGGCCTGCAGCGCCTGGCGGTTGGGCTTGGCGACCTGCGCGCAGTAACCGAGCTTTTCACAGGCGGAGATCAATTTCTGCTCCCGTTTGCCAGGGCGCAGTTTGCCGTACTTTTCCTCCATGACGCTGGTCAGAATAAATACGGCGTTATCGGTATCCGCCAGCGTATCGCAGAATTCCTGCAGATCTTTGTCCGAATAGGCGGAAGGGCGCACCAGGGGCATCAGCACCAGGCGCTTGCCGCCAAAAAACGAGATGGTCCCGGCCGCCAGCACGATCTCCTCCACGCTGGGGGTCGGACCTTCCAGCACGGTGGTCTCCGGGTCCTGGCTGGAAAGCTCTTTTTCGGCTTTGGCCGCGGCGCTGCGCACCAGCGCTTCGTCCCCGGCATAGAAATAATATACGGCGCAGTCCGTTTTCAGGCGCTTTTTCAGCTCGTTTTCACTGTACAGCAATCCGCTTCCCTCCCTCAAAAGTTATGCTGCGTCCCGGGCGCAGGACCGCAGCCGGCATATCGCCGCCATATACCTTTGCCTCCGTCTGCCAGGAATCCGTCCGCACCGGCGAGGCGTTGGTCAGCACCGCCTGCGGCAGGATGTTTTCCGGCAAGCTGGACGCCGCGCAAAGCAGGTCGACCGCCACCGGCTGCGCGGGCTGCGCGCTGCCGGCCGCAAACGCAATGTGGTACCCTGCAAGATCCAGCACGGCCAGGTTCCCTTGCCCATCATGCCAGCAGTCGAGCCGCCAGCCGTTGGTCAGTTCCACCCGGGAAGCGCCGTTCGGCAGGCTGTCCAGCGTTTCTACCATAACGCCGTCCGGGAATTCGATTTGCTTGGGGTCCTGGCGCAGATCGACCACGTTCACCCATTGCGGCGCGCCATGGTCGGCCAGGTAGGTCTGCACCTCATAGAGGTTGGCCGCGCCGCCGCGGAAAAAGACGACCGCCTGCCCGTTTTGCGTTACGACCGCGCACGGGTTGCCGGAAGTCCCCACAAGGGCCAGGCGCACCACGTCCCGCTGCATCTGGACCCCAAGGCCCACGCCGACGGCCAGGCAAAGGACCGCCGCGGGCAGGAACCACAGCATACGGCCGCGCCGCCAGAACAGGATCCCCAGCCCCAGCATAACGCCCAGCACCAACAGCGTGTACCGTGCGGGCAGGTCGATGTGCGCCATGGGCAGCCCGGCGCACCAGGTGATCACGCCGTACATCCAGTTCAGCCAGACGGCCAGCAGCAAACTGGCCATCTTCATGCAGGGCAGCAGGAACGGGAACGCGGCAAAAAGCAGCACCAGCAGCCCCAGGACCAAAGCCGGGGTCAGCATCCAGACCACCAGCAGGTTGCCCAGTACCGAGACGCCGCTGGCCGCCAACCCGTGCGCCAACAGCGAAGGCAGGGTAGCCAGCGTGGCCAGGGCCGTTGTTTCAACCGTCTCCAAAAGGCGCAGCAGCCGGGCAGCCGCCTTTTCGGGCCAGGGGATGACGCGCTGCTTTCCCTTTTCGTCATACGGGCCGGGCAGCCAATGGCTGCGCTGCCACTGCCCCAGCGCGGCGCCCAGCTGCACGCCCAGCACGCCGCAGAAAGAAAGCTGACACCCCAGGTCGCAGGGCGCATAGGCATTGGCTGCGCCTATGCACAGCGCCGCGATGCCCAGCGATGTCAAAAGATCGGGCGGCTGGCGCAGCGCATACCCCAGCAGTGCGACCAGATAGATCAGCCCGGCGCGCACCACCGACACCGGGAACCCGGTCAGCGCCATATAAAACAGCAGGATGACCGCCTGCACCGCCAGGTAGGGCCGGCAGAATTTGAGCGTGACCGCCAGCGGCCCCAGCAGGAACAGGCCGCACAAAAGGGAAAAATGCAGCCCGGAGATCGACAGCAGGTGGGAAACGCCCGCCGCGCGGAAAGCGGCCTCCGCGCTTTCGTTCAGCTGGGTCTTGTCGCCCAGCAGCATGGCGGCCTCCAAACCGCCCAGCACCCGCGGCAGGTAGAGCCGCATGCGGCGGGACAGGGCCATGCGCAGCCGGTACAGCCGGAAGCGCAGCGCGCCGCTTGCCGGCTGCGCCGCGTATTCGCCTTCGTATTCCGCATTCAAATAGACGCCGTCGGCATAGCGGCCCAGGCGGTATGCGTTGTCCGGCAGATCGGACAGGTACAGCCGCGCGGCAAAGCGCTCGCCCGGTTCTATGCCGGGAAAGCTGGTACAGTATACCCGCACGTCTGCCCTACTGCCGTCGATCTGCGTTAGGCGCAGCGTGCCGCGCAGCATCCCTTCCTGGAAAGACAGCTCGGCGTCCGTCTCCACCACGGCAACGCAGCTCACGCTCTGCCCGGCCAGTGCGCGCTGCGGCCGCACCGCGAAAACCTGAAAGCCGGTCATCCAGGCAAGGCCCAGCAGGATCCCCAGCAGGACCGGCATGGAAGCCGGCAGGCGGCTGTGCCGGATGCGCCATACGGCGGCCGCCAGTACCAAAAAGGCCGCCGCCAGCCACAGGGCCGGCAGCGGCAGATACGCCCCGGCCAGCTCCGCTACAGCAAAAGCGAGACCAAAACCAGCCAGTTTGCGTTTCATATCAGTGGGTAAACAGCGGCAAAGGCGCCAGGAAGGTGATATCGGTCCGCTTGGCGGCGTCCCCTTCGGCCAGGACGGCGCAGCACCCCACCACAGACCCCGTGCTCTGCGCGGCCAGGGTCTCCAGCGCGTGCAGGCTGCCACCGGTGGAGATAACGTCGTCAACGATCAGGATCCGTTTGCCGTTCATGTACTCGATGTCCTTGCGGTCCAGCACCAGCACCTGCTTGCCGGCAGTCGTGATGGAGGAATCCTCGATGGTAACGGGATCCTGCATATACAGTTTTTTCCCCTTGCGCGCCGGGATCCACTGCTTGCCGCTTTGGCGCGACATTTCATAAGCCAGCGGGATGCCCTTGGCCTCCGCCGTCAGGATCACATCGAACGCCGGGCATTTCTGCAAAAGGTCGCGGGCGCAGGCGATGGTCAGTTCCACATCGCTGAACATAATAAACGCCGCAATGTCCAGATGCTCGTTGACTTTGCAAAGCGGCAGTTCGCGGGTCAGCCCCGCCACATGGAGCGTATAGGTATCCGGCATAATGACCTCCCGATTTTAACGTCCCAGCCCGCGCCTTAGCCCGGGGGCCAGGCCAGGCTGCGCTTGGCCAGCACATGGAAATGCAGGTGCGGGACGCTTTGCCCGCCGTCCTGCCCGACATTCGTCACCACGCGGTAGCCGCTTTCAGCCACGCCCAGCTCTCTGCACAGCGCGGCGATCACGGCAAACACATGGCCCAGCAGCGCGGCGTTTTCCTCCGTTAAGGCGGCGGCTGAAGTGATATGCTGCTTGGGGATGACCAGGAAATGAAGGGGGGCTTGCGGGTCGATGTCGTAGAAAGCCAGCAGCTGCTCGTCCTCATACAGCTTGTTGGACGGGATCTGCCCGGCCGCGATCTTGCAAAACAGACAATCCGACATGGGTCATACCTCCTTTGTACCAGTATAGCACAATGCGGCGCGGATTGGTAGGCATTTTTTGTGGGGTCAGGCCATTTCCTCGCGCACGATGCCCTCTACGGCCTGCAGCGCGGCCTGCACCTTGGTGGCGTCCTTGATGCCCGCCATGGCGAAATCCGGCTTGCCGCCGCCGTTGCCGCCGGCCACCGCCGCGATCTTCTTGACCAGCACGCCGGCTTTCAGCCCCTTTGCAAGGGCTTCTTTGCCAACGCCGACGGCCAGCGTGATCTTGCCGCCGTTCTGGCCGATCAGCGCGCCCACCGCGTTGGGCGCTTTGTCCCGCAGGCTGTCCATCATGCTGCGCAGCGTATCCGGCGCTGTATCGGGCAGGTGCATGGTCACGACCCGCACGCCGTCCACTTCGGCCGCCGCCTGGATCATACCGTCGATCCGGCCGGCCGCCAGCTGAGATTTGGCCGCCTCCAGTTCCTTGCCCATCTCTTTGAGCTCGGCCGCCATCGCTTCGGCGCGGGCCGGCACGTCCTTGAGGTTATTGGCTTTCAGGGCCGCGGCGGTGCGGGTCAGCTCGTCGACGCGCTCATCCAGCAGCGAAAGCACGCCGAACGCGGTGGTCGCTTCGATGCGGCGGATGCCGGCCGCCACACTGCTTTCAGACAGGATCTTAAAACAGCCGATCTGCGCCGTATTTTTTACATGGGTGCCGCCGCAGAATTCCACGCTCCAGCCGCCGGCGTCCACCACACGCACCACATCGCCGTATTTTTCGCCAAACAGCGCCATGGCGCCCATCTTTTTGGCTTCCTCGATCGGCAGGTCGCTGACCTGTACCGGGATGGACTCGTAGATCTTTTCGTTGACGCAGCGCTCGACCTGCGCCAGTTCCTCCGGCGTGACGGCGCTGAAATGCGTAAAGTCGAACCGGGTGATCCGTTCGTCCTGATAGCTGCCGGCCTGATGGACATGATCGCCCAGCACTTCGCGCAGCGCTTTCTGCATCAGGTGGGTCGCCGTATGGTTGCGGCAGATGGCCATGCGGCGCGCCGCGTCCACGCTGGCCGTGACCGTATCGCCCAGGCGCAGCGTGCCTTCGGTCAGCTTACAGGTATGGACAAAGTATCCCTTGGGCGTTTTCTTGACCGCCTCCACAGCCAGCTTGGCTTCGCCGGTACACAGCGTGCCGGTATCCGCCACCTGGCCACCCATCTCCGCATAAAACGGGGTGCGGTCCAGCACGACCAGAACGCCCTCGCGTCCCGCGCTGCTGTCCGCCGCGATGGCGTCCAGGATCTCTTCGCCGTCCGAGAGCGCCACGACCCTGGCTTCTTCGCACAGCGTGCCGTAGCCGTCAAACACGGTCGGCTCGGCGTCCAAAGCGCCGAACAGGTCCGCCGTCCAGCCCGAGATATCCTTGGCCAGGCGCTCGGCGCGGGCGCGCTCGCGCTGCTTGGTCATCTCGGCATGGAAAGCCTCCTCATCCACCTGCACGCCGGCCTCCGCCGCGATCTCACGGGTCAGATCAAGCGGGAAGCCGAACGTATCGTTGAGCTTGAACACATCCGCGCCGGACAAAACGGTCTGCCCGTCCGCCTTGAGCTGCTCGATCATGCCGTTCAAAATATTCAGGCCGGCGTCGATGGTGCGGGAGAAGCGCTCTTCTTCGGTGCCGATGACCTTTTTGATATAGGCTTCGTGCTCGCGCAGTTCCGGGTACCCGGCTTCGCTGGATGCGATCACCGTATCGACCAGTTCGGTCAGGAACGGTCGGTCGATGCCCAACATCCGGCCGTGGCGGGCGGCGCGGCGCAGCAGGCGGCGCAGCACATAGCCGCGGCCTTCGTTGGAGGGCAGGATGCCGTCCGACACCATAAAGACGGTCGAACGGATATGGTCGGTGATCACGCGGATCGAGATATCGTCCTTTTCGTCCGCGCCGTACGATTTGCCGGCAATGCGCTCGACATGGTGCAGCACGGCGGCCACCGTATCCACTTCGAACAGGTTGCCCACGCCCTGCATCACGCAGGCCAGACGCTCCAGGCCCATGCCGGTGTCGATGTTCGGCTTGGGCAGGCGCGTATAGGTGCCTGCGCCGTCGGAGTCATACTGGCTGAACACCAGGTTCCAGATCTCCATATAGCGGTCGCAGTCGCAGCCGACCTTGCAGTCCGGCTTGCCGCAGCCGTGCTCCGGCCCGCGGTCATAGTAGACCTCGGAGCAGGGGCCGCAGGGGCCGGAACCATGCTCCCAGAAGTTATCCTCCTTGCCAAAGCGGACCATGTGGTCCTCCGGGATGCCGACCTGCTTGGTCCAGATATCATAGGCCTCGTCATCGTCCAGATAGACCGAGATGTACAGCTTTTCGGCCGGGATCTCCAGGTCTTTGGTCAGGAATTCCCAGGCCCAGGGGATCGCTTCGCCCTTAAAATAGTCCTGAAAACTGAAGTTGCCCAGCATTTCGAAAAAAGTGCCGTGCCGCGCCGTAATGCCCACGCGCTCGATATCCGGCGTGCGGATGCACTTCTGGCAGGTGGTCACGCGGTGGCGGGGCGGTTCCTCCTGCCCCAGGAACCACTTTTTCATCGGCGCCATGCCGCTGTTGATCAGCAGCAGGCTGGGGTCATCCTTCGGCACCAGCGGGAAGCTCCCCAGGCGCAGGTGCCCTTTGGTCTCAAAGAAATGCAGGTACTTTTCGCGCAGTTCATTCAGTCCGGTCCATTTCATGTTTCCAGGTCCTCTCCTTAAACTTTAGCTGGATCGCAAAAGCGACGCCGCGGCAAAAAGAAACAGCTCCCGCCCCGCCAAGGGACGAAAGCTGGAACTTCCGTGGTACCACCCAAGTTGCAGAAAGCAAAGTTTCTGCCGCTTTTTGGCGTTAACGCCGCCGTACGCCCGGTTTTTCCGGGGGCTCCGGGGTGGCTCTGCACCGCGCCGCGGCAGGGATCTTACACCAGACGATCCCCTCTCTTTTGCCGGTAAGCAGGCATTGGCCCCTTCATCGCTTTTGCATCTTTTGATAGTATACCCCGGTAAGGCGCGCTTGTCAACTGCTTTCCGGCGTTGCCATGGCGCTTTCGGGGTCAAAATTTTCTTCCAGCACGCAAAGCGCTTCCGCCACATGGGCAAAGATCGCCGCGCTGGACGTTTCGGGTTCCCGCACGCCGTCCTGCAAGATCGTGATGGTATAAAGCGGCTCCTGCTCCGGCCAGAATCCGCTGAACCAGTAATTGAGGAGTTCCGCGCCGCTTTTGTCGAACTGGCCGGTCTGTGCGGTGCCGGTCTTTCCGCCGGCCCCGCCGGCCGAAGGGTCCGCCTGCCGGCCTATGCCGTCCTGCACCACACTGATCAACATACTGCGCAGGATGCGCGCGATATCCGCCGAACAGGCATCTTTGGGTTCGGCCGCCGTAAACGGCTGTATCAGGCGGCCGCTTGCTTCCTCGATGATGCCCTCCACCACCTGCGGCGCATACAGCGTGCCGCCGTTCGCCACTGCGTTCATCATGG
Organism: uncultured Gemmiger sp.; assembly: GCA_944382805.1. GTDB lineage: Bacteria > Bacillota > Clostridia > Oscillospirales > Ruminococcaceae > Gemmiger. The sequence goes on from CALWNS010000085.1 coordinate 10,563, forward strand.
CCGTGATCTGCAGCGGGGTGACGGTCAGCGCCCCCTGGCCAAAACTGAGCATGGCCAGCTGGCCGTTGTTTTCCCCGTCCAGCGCGCTTGCCGCCGGCAGCACCCCGGCGGCGCTTTTCATACCCGGCGCCAGCGCCGTCTCTTCGCCAAAGCCGAGGCTGCGGGCCGCTTGCAGGATGCGCTCCCCGCCCAGATGCTGCCCCAGTTCGATAAAATAGCAGTTACAGCTCTGTTCCAGCGCGCCGCGCAGGTTGACCGTTCCGTGGGCGCGGCCCTCGGCACAGCGGAAGGACTGGTCCCCCACCGTAACGCTGCCGGTGCAGTCGTGGGTGAACCAGTCCAGCCCCGCCCGGTAGGCGGCCACCGCCAGCACCACCTTGAACACCGACCCGGCACTGAAAGCAGCCAGCGGGCGGTTGATCAGCGAAGTATCGTCCGCCAGGATGCTGCTGGCCAGGTCCTGCGGGTCAAAGCCCGGCTGGCTGACGCTGGCCCGTACGCGCCCGCTCTGCGTTTCCATAACAAGGATGCAGCCGCGCGGCAGGTACAGTTCAGCGATCGCTTCGCAGGCGCGCTGCAAGTCGGCGTCCAGCGTCAGCTTTACGCCCTGCGCCGTGCCGGCGGACTGCAGCTGAACGCTGGGCTGCGTGCCCGTCAGCAAAGAACCCTGCGCCGTTGTGGTACAGGCCACGACCTGGCGGTCGCCGGCCGCCGCCAGCACATCGTCATAAGCCAGTTCCAGGCCAGAAACGCCCGCACCGTCCCCGTTCAGGTAGCCGAGCAGGTGCGGCGCAAAGGGCAGCGGCAGGCTGCGCTGCGCGCCGGCAAAGGTGTAGATCCCCTCCGCCGTAAGGTCGCGGTCCACTTCGATCAAAAACGGCGTAACGCTGTTGCGGCGCTCGTACAGCTCGGCCTGGGCGGAAAACGGGACGTACGGGAACAGCGTGGCGTAGCTTGCATCGCCGGGAATGCACAGCGCATACCAGCGCGGCACCACGCCGGTCAGGGCGCGGCCGCTGCTGTCATAAAAGTTCCCGCGCTGAGCCGGCAATGCCGTCTCGCTCCGGCTCTGCCCGCCGGCGCTGGCCGCATAAGCCGTGTCGGTGCCGATCCAATACACGCGGCACAGCAGCGCCGCCGCCAAAACCGTACAGGCGCAGCACAGCGCCGCCAACCGCCGCAGGCTCATGGCACGCCCCCCTTTCTTTCCGGGGGCAGTATGGGCAGCGGGGGCGCGCGTTATGCGCCCCGCTCAACGCCGGCGGCCGGAAAAGCGCCGCCGGAGCCAGAGGACCAAAAACACCAGGGCAATGCCCGGCACAAAGCCCAGGGCGTCCACCGCCACATCGCTGGCCAGCATGGCGCGGCCCGGCACAAAGTACTGGTGTACTTCATCGCCGGCCGCCCACGCCAGGCACAGCAGCGCCGCCAGGCCCGCCTGCCGGTACCAGCGCCGCAGCGGCAGCCAGCAGCGCACCGTGACCGCCATGCTGGCGCCCAGCAGCAGGTAAATATAGATGTGCGCCCACTTGCGCACGTTGGCATAAGCATTGGCGCTGAACCAGGCGGGGACCAGCATATCCGCCGCCCCGCTGCTGTGCATCTGCTGCGCCACCTGTTCGCTCAGCGCGCTGGACTGCTCCCCCGGCTGGGCGGAAAGCAAAAAGATCAACGCCATAATGCCCGCCGTGACCGCCAGTGCGACCCACTTTTTCATACTGCCCTCCGCTGTAAAGCTAGCTCACTTTACACGAATCACAATGCTTTCAAAAGAAACGAAAAGAAAAATCCGAACCGAATGCAAACGCAAACGATCCGGATCTTGTCGTGGTGGACCTGGAGGGATTCGAACCCTTGACCTCTCGGATGCGAACCGAACGCTCTCCCAACTGAGCTACAGGCCCAAATTTTGCTGACTTGGATACTATACCGCATAACCCGGCAAATGTCAAGTGCTTTTGCAAAATTCTTTGGCCCGTTCGGGGGATCTCAGCGGTAGAAAAAGCGTTTGTTCAGGCTGAGCAGCCCGACAAAGCCGTGCATAACGCCGCTTTCGGAGGAACGGAACACCCAATAATACAAGATTGCCAGCACCTCGCGCAGGTAGCAGGGCGGGATGCTGCTGAGCGGGATGGCGGCCGGCAGCGCGTGCGCCTGGTCAAAGCCCGCCATGCGGGCGTACTGTCCGCCGCGGTAACAGTGGAACGCATTGGTCACGTAAATGATGGGGCCGTCGCACGCAACGCCGTTTTGCCGCAAAAGTTCCCTGGCAAAGGCAAAGTTTTCCTCCGTGGAAGTGGACTTTGTCTCGGCCAAAACGCGTGCGGGGTCAAGGCCTTTTTCGATCAGGTAATCCCGCATGGCCTGGCCCTCCGGCACAAGTTCGTCACGGCCCTGGCCGCCCGTTGTCACGACCAGCACATCCGGGTGGGCTGCGGCGTAGGCATACGCTTTGTCCAGGCGGCAGCGCAGCAGCCGGCTGGGCTGGTCGCGGCGCAGGCCGGCCCCCAGGACGATCAGCACCTTTTCCTGCCCGGTGGGCGGGGCGGTGTAACCGCTGACCGAAACGAACACCAGCATGGCCACCGTGAACAGCGTACCCGCCGCCAGAACGACCATCGCCACGCGCCCCGGCAGCGTGCCGTGCATCCAGGCGTGGATGCGCCGGTGCCAGACGGCATACACCCAGGTGACCGCCGTGAGCAGCCATACTATGGCGTTGCCCATATTAAAGTTGCTGAAAAATACCAGCGTAAGCGAGTAGGCAAGCAAAAGCACCGCCCACAAAAATAAAACGATCTGCAAAGTTTTCCCCTTTTGGCGGCGCGCCGCCTTATCATGTGATCTCATGCCACACCCCGCACCCGGCCATATCGGCCGGCACCTCCAATGCCCGGGCGACCGTATCGGCAATGGTGCCAAAGCTGTAGCGCGTGCCCAGGTCGACGCCGCGGCGCAGGCTGCGGCCGTAAAACAGGCAGGGCACGTATTCCCGCGTGTGGTCGGTCGTTTTGGTAAAACCGGGGTCACAGCCGTGGTCGGCGGTCAGTATCAGCACATCGTCCTGCCGCATCTTCTGCATAAAGGCCGGCAGCCAGGCATCGAATTCCGCCAAAGCCGCCGCATAGCCCGCAATGTCGCGC
>CALWNS010000086.1 GCA_944382805.1 uncultured Gemmiger sp.
GACGGTCAACATTCCCGCCCCGCTCGACCAGCTCTCCTCCAGGCTGACACGGTCCAGGGCCGCGGACGCGGCATCGCCTTGCAGGCGCACCATCGCCCGGCCGCGGCCGGTCTCCCCGTCCGCAGCCAGCGTGCTCCGCGCCACCGGATTCATTTCTGCGGCTGCGGCGGGCGGCTCCACCTCCCAGCCAAGGAGATCGGCCGCCTGCTGCCAATCGTCAAACAGAAGCAGCGCTTCGCCCGCGGCGTAGCTTTCACTGCGCGGCGCATCGGTCTCCACCGTGACCCAGGCGCCGGCCGGATCCTGTGCGGCGCTGTCGCTTTTCTGGATGCATTCGGGCAGCGTGTCCACCCTGTGCAGGTTTTCCGCCTGCTGCTGCACGGCGGCGGGCAGCTCCGCCTGCGGGGTCAGCGGCAGATCCAACACGGCGCAAAAGCCGCTTTGGCCAAAGCCGGCCAGTTCCTCCGGCTGCAGGGCGCGCAGCGCAGCGCCGCCCGCCGCAACGGCACCGCAGGCCGCCAGCACCACCGCACAGAGCGCGGCGGGGACTGGGGCCGGGCGGCGGGGACGGCGGGCCGGGCGCGGCGCAGCAAGCGCCGCGGGGCAGTGCAGGCGGGCAAAGGTTTCCCGATACAGGGGCGCGCGGCCCCATTCTTCCGGTAGCGTCATAGTAAAGCTCCTCTCATTCTTCCCCGTCCGGCCCTAGCAGCGTGCGCAGCCGGGCGCGGGCGCGGTACAGGCGGGTGGTGACGGCGCTCTGGCGCAGATGCAGCAGGCGCGCGATCTCGGCGGTGCTGTACCCCTCGAAATAATAGAGATACAGCGGCACGCGCAGGCCGGGGTCCAACGCGCGCACGGCGGCGTACAGGGCGCGGTGTTCGGCGTCAAGCGCCCCTGCCGGGTCGGGCGGCGTTTCGGGCGCTTCGGCGCGGCGGGCACGCCACGGGCTGGCCAGCAGCGTGCGGCAGCGGTTGAGCGTGACCCGCAGCAGCCAGTATTTCAGGTGCTCCTCGCTGGCAAACGGGCGGCGGGCCGCGTACAGCCGCAGGAACACATCCTGCGTGACGTCCTCGGCGTCCTGGGTATGGCGGCAGGCATTGAGCGCCACGCGCCACACCATATCCCGGTATCGCTGTACCGCCGCCTGGTATTCGGCGTCCTGCACCGGCGTTCCCTCCCCTCGTTGTGTCGTAAAGCCTTACATACAGAATACCGCCGGCGGCCCGGTTTTGTCACCGGCCCGGGGCAAAAATGTTTCAGTTCTGTCAAACCGCGGCCATACCTTGTTCATTTTTGGGGCGCAGAATAAGGGTATGGGTGCGGCGTATCCGCCCCGGAAAGGAATTTTTGTATGCAGGAGACCAAAAGCCCCAAGGACCCGCGGCGCTCGCTGTGGGCCAGCTATGCGGTCATTTTTGTGCTGGTGCTGCTGTTCAACGCGCTGTTCATGCCCGCGTTTTCCCGCATGGGCGTGCGGCAGGTGGACTACGGCACCTTTTTGCAGATGCTGGAGGGCGGCGAGCTGACCACCGTCCAGCTGGACGACACCGAGATCTTGTTTGCCGATACCGACAACCAGCTGTACTCCACCAACGCCATCCCCCAGGATATGGAGATCGTCAACCGCCTGGAGGCCGCCGGCGTCAAGTTTGACAAGATCGTAAACCAGCCCGGCCTGCTGGACACGCTGCTGAACATCGTGCTGATGTTCCTGCCGCTGATTTTGTTTGCCACCTGGATCAACCACATGGTGCGCAAGCGCATGGCGGAGGGCAGCCCCAACTCGATGCTGTTCGGCGGCGGCAGGTCCGGCGCCAAGCAGTATGTGGTGGAGGAGAGCGAGGCCATCCGCTTTGCCGATGTAGCCGGCGAGGACGAGGCCAAGGAGAGTTTGCAGGAGATCGTAGACTTTTTGCACAGCCCCAAAAAGTACGAGGACATCGGCGCCAAAATGCCCAAGGGCGTGATGCTGGTCGGCCCGCCGGGCACCGGCAAAACGCTGCTGGCCCGCGCCGTGGCCGGCGAAGCCGGCGTGCCGTTCTTTTCCATCGCGGGCAGCGAGTTTGTGGAGATGTTCGCGGGCATGGGCGCTTCCAAGGTGCGGGACCTGTTCAAGCAGGCGAACGAAAAAGCCCCCTGCATCGTGTTTATTGACGAGATCGACACCATTGGCAAAAAACGCGACGGCGCCGGCAGCCTGGGCGGCAACGACGAGCGCGAACAGACGCTGAACCAGCTGCTGACCGAGATGGACGGCTTTGACGCGGCCAAGGGGGTCATTATCCTGGCGGCCACCAACCGGCCCGAAAGCCTGGACCCGGCGCTGACCCGCCCCGGCCGCTTTGACCGCCGCGTGCCGGTGGAGCTGCCCGACCTGAAAGGGCGCGAGGAGATCCTGCGCCTGCACGCGCAGAAGGTCAAGCTCGGCCCCGACTGCGACTTTGCCGTTGTGGCCCGCATGACGCCGGGGGCCTCCGGCGCGGAGCTGGCCAACATTGTGAACGAAGCCGCGCTGGGCGCGGTGCGCCACCGCCGCCTGGCCGTGACCCAGGGCGACCTGCAGGAGGCCGTGGATACCATCCTGGCCGGCGCGCAGAAGAAAAACCAGATCCTGAACGACAAAGAGCGCAGCATCGTGGCCTACCACGAAGTCGGCCACGCGATGGTGGCGGCCATCCAGACCCACAGCGCCCCGGTGCAGAAGATCACCATCGTGCCGCGCACTTCGGGCGCGCTGGGCTTTACGATGCAGGTGGACCAGGGCGACCAGGTGCTGCTGAGCAAAGAGGAGCTGCTGGATAAGATCGCCACCTTTACCGGCGGCCGCGCGGCCGAGGAGGTGGTGTTCGGCTCGGTGACGACCGGCGCTTCCAACGACATCGAGCAGGCCACCAAGCTGGCGCGGGCCATGATCACCCGCTACGGCATGAGCGACGATTTTGACATGGTGGCGCTGGAAACGGTGAACAACCAGTACCTGGGCGGCGACGCCAGCCTGGCGTGCAGCGCGCAGACGGCGGCCGACATCGACAAGCAGGTGGTGGCGCTGGTGCGCCGCCAGCACGAGAAAGCCCGCACGATCCTGCGGGAAAACCGCGCCAAGCTGGACGAGATCGCCCGCTACCTGTACGAAAAGGAGACCATCAGCGGCGAGGAGTTTATGCGCATCCTGAGCGCAACGCCGCAGCTGCCCGGCGCGGCGGACGAACAGGCCCCAAGCGAAAGCAAGCAATAAACAGAAAGGCGGCCTTTTGGTATGAAGATCGCAGTCACCTATGAAAACGGCAACGTATTCCCCCATTTTGGCCACACTTCGCAGTTCAAGCTGTACGAAACGGCGGACGGCAAAATAATGTCGAGCCGGGTGGTGGGCACCGACGGCCAGGGCCACGGCGCGCTGGCCGGGCTGCTGCGCAGCCTGGGCGTGGACACGCTGATCTGCGGCGGCATTGGCGCCGGCGCGCAGAACGCGCTGGCCGAAGCGGGCATCCGCCTGTACGGCGGGGTGAGCGGCCCGGCCGACGCCGCGGTGCAGGCCCTTTTGGACGGCAGTCTGGCCTATGACCCGCAGGTCCATTGCGACCACCACGGCCACGACCACCACGACCACGCCTGCGGCGCAGACAAACACGGCTGCGCCGGCAGCTGCCACGAATAAGCGCTTGCAAAAGCCCCCGGCGCAATGGCCGGGGGCATAAGAAAGCAAAGTCAGTTTTCGCAGGAACGGCATGGCTTCGGCCATGCCGTTCTGCGTTTCACCGGTTGTTCCGCTGCTTTTGCCTGGGGGCGGGGAAAACTATAGCAGCTGTTCAATTCCCAAAAAACAAAACGGCACATACTCCCAGGAGGAATTGCTGCCAATGATGATCTTATAGGGGCGGTCGCCGGGTATCGACAGCGTTGTACCGCTCTGCGCGGCAGACGGCGCATAATAGGTCAGGGATATCGTGGTCTCTTTCATCTGATCCAGGGCAGTTTCCGGCGTGCCGCCGTCCGGGGGCAGGTGATCCTGCTGCGAGATCACCGTGGCCCGGTAGGCCACGTCGGTCAACGTATATTGTGCCGGGATCGCAGTTTCGTTTTGCTTTTCGATCTGAACAGGCTGTAACAGGCTTGTGCAATCCCAGCGTTGCCCAAACATTTCAAACAG
>CALWNS010000087.1 GCA_944382805.1 uncultured Gemmiger sp.
GCCCCGCTTTCGTTCAAGGCGCGGGATAATTCATCAAAAAACGCCGTCTGGTTCGCGGCCGCAGCCTCTGCATCAAACCCGGACTTCTCCACCGCGTCTTTACCGCCGACGAACAGCGGCACCGAGACGCTCAGCGGCAGGATATACTGCTCGCCGTCCATCTGCCCGGCCTCCAAAGCAGGCTGGAGGTACGCATCGCGCTGGAACCCCGCCGCCTGCGCATAGGCGTTCAGCGGCAGGAACGCATGGTTGCCCATCGCTTTTGCCACATCAGGGAAGAGGTTGCTGTCCGTATAGCGGAAAGTCCCCATGATGAAAACATCGGGGCCGCCGCCGGTGATGATCTCGGTGTTGAGCTGGTGGATCTGTTCCTCCCGCTTGGCGGGGTCGCTGGCGCCGCCTGCCGGCGAAACAAATTCCAGTTCGACCTCCGGGTGCGCTTCGTCGTAGGCTTTCAGCTTTTCGTAAATGGGGTAATGCACGCCTTCCTGCGTGTAAACGGCTTCCAGGTAGACCGTCAGCGTGACCGGTCCGCTTTGCGCCGGCTCTTCCCCGCCTTGCCCTTGCGCGCCATGCGCGGTACCGGAAGGATTATCGCCGCCCTGATCCGCGGCGGTGCAGGAGGCCAGCGCCGCCAGCAAACAAAGAACGCCGGCAAAAACTGCAAAAACTCTGCGCATCTCTTGGCTCCTTTCGCGGCCGGGTGCGGCTCAGATCGCGGTCACGATCCCCAGCGACTTCAAAAGCAGGATCGCCAGCAGCAGCGGGGCAACGACCTTGACCATTGCGACGTACAGGCGTTTGCGCCCCATCTTGTGGCCGTTCTTTTCCACTTCTTCAATGACCGTTTTGGGCTTTACCACCCAGCCGATCAAAACGCAGGTGCCGATCGCCACGATGGGCATCAGGATATTGTTGCTGAGGTAGTCCATCACGTCCAGCAGCTGCGCGGCGGCACCGTTCGGCAGCGTGATGTTGAAGTACAGCACATTGTAGCCCAGGCAGACGAACACCGCGCCCACCAGGGCGATAGCCGTTTCGGTGGCGGCCGCTTTTTTCCGCGTGATATGGAACTGGTCCATCAGGCTGGACACCACCGCTTCCATGATGGATACCGAACTGGTCAGCGCCGCAAACAGCACCATGGCAAAGAACAGGCAGCCCACCAGGTTGCCCACGCCGCCCATGGCGGCAAAGACTTTGGGCAGCGACACGAACATCAGGCTCGGGCCGGAAGCCTCCATCCCCTCGGTCCCCATAAAGGTGTACACGGCCGGGATGATCATCACGCCCGCCAGGAAAGCCACCAGCGTGTCAAAGATCTCGATTTGGTTGATGGAGCTGGTCAGGCTTGCGTCGTCGGGCACATAGGAACCGTAAGCGATCATAATGCCCATGGCCACGCTCAGGCTGAAAAACAGCTGCCCCATCGCATCCATCAATACCGAAAAGAACTTTTGCAGCGTAAGGCCTTCCGGGTTCGGGATCAGGTAGATGCGCAGCCCCTCCAGGCCGGTCCGGGTCGCGCCGGCGCCGTCCGTGTAGCGGATGGTGATGGAAAAGACCGCAATGCCGGCGATCAGCAGAACAAGCAGCGGCATCACGATTTTAGAAAAGGACTCGATCCCCTTTTCCACGCCGCGGAACACCACGAACGCGGTCAGCGCCAGATAGACGACCGTGAACACCAAAGGCGCGTTGCGGCTGGTGATAAAATCGTTAAAGTATCCGTCCGCCGCGGCCTGGCCGCCGCCCCCCAGCAGGAAGGAGACAAAATATTTGACGACCCAGCCGCCGATCACGCAGTAATACGGCATGATGATGACCGGCACCAGGCTGGCCAGGATTCCCAGCTTGCCCCAGCTCTTTTTGATTTTGGCATAGGCCGTCAGCGGGCTTTGCCGGGTCTTGCGCCCGATGGCGATCTCGGTGGTCAGCAGCGTAAAGCCGAAGGTCAGCGCCAGGATGATGTAGATCACCAGGAACAGGCCGCCGCCGTCCTTGGCGGCCAGGTAAGGAAACCGCCAGATATTGCCAAGCCCCACGGCGCTGCCCGCCGCGGCCAGAACAAAGCCCAGCGACCCGGTAAAAGTGTTCCGCTTTTTTCCTCTTTCCATAATTCATTCCTCTTCTCTGCGTTTGTTTGGTTCTAACCAGTATAACACAACGGAGCGCAAAATCCTATCCCTTTCCTTTGCGCCTGTTTCGTCAGGCATTTTAGCGGGAAAGCGAGCCGGGGCCAATGCAAAAGGGACGCAGGATACAATTATCTCTGCGTCCCTTTTTCGCCTGGTGCCGCCAGCGGGGATCGAACCCGCACGCTGTTTCCAGCGAGGGATTTTAAGTCCCTTGCGTCTGCCTGTTCCGCCATAGCGGCTCGGCTTATTTATTTTAGCGCGCAAGCAAGGAAAAGTCAAACCATTTTCTTGCCAAACGCTTGGAAGGTGCGCCCCGCCGCGGTATAATAAAAGCAGAAGGATCATGCATCCGCAAAGGGGGCATAGAAATGGAACAGACATCCCTGTTTGAACGCAAGCTGCCGCAGCCGCTGGCTGCCCGGCTGCGCCCGACCACGCTGGAAGAATATGTCGGCCAGACCCATCTGCTTGGCCCGGGCAAGGTGCTGCGCCGCCTGATCGAAACAGACCAGGTCTCTTCGATGATTTTTTGGGGCCCGCCCGGCGTGGGCAAAACCACGCTGGCCCAGATCATTGCGAAAAAGACAAAAGCGGCGTTCATCAATTTTTCCGCTGTGACCAGCGGCATCAAGGAGATCCGCGCCGTGATGCAGCAGGCGGAGGACAACCGCCGCTTTGGCGAGCAGACAATTTTGTTTGTGGACGAGATCCATCGCTTTAATAAAGCGCAGCAGGACGCCTTTTTGCCGTTTGTGGAAAAGGGCAGCATCATTTTGATCGGCGCCACGACCGAAAACCCGTCTTTCGAGATCAACGGCGCGCTGCTCTCACGCTGTAAAGTGTTTGTGCTTCACAGCCTTACGCCCGATGAACTGGTCGAGCTGATGCGGCGCGCGCTGCGGGACGAACGCGGATTTGGCGGCCAGGTCGTACACATTGACGACGCTCTGCTGCAGGCGCTGGCTGTATTTGCCAACGGGGACGCGCGCACGGCGCTTTCCACGCTGGAGATGGTCGTGCTCAACGGGCAGGTCGGTCCGGACGGCAGCGTGACCGTGACCGAAGAAGATTTTGAGCAGTGTACCTCCAAGCGTTCGCTGCTGTACGACAAAAAAGGCGAAGAGCATTACAACCTGATCTCGGCGCTGCACAAATCCATGCGCAACTCGGACCCGGACGCGGCGGTCTACTGGCTGGCGCGTATGCTGGAGGCCGGCGAAGACCCGCTGTATGTGGCGCGGCGTGTGATCCGCTTTGCCTGCGAGGATGTCGGCCTGGCCGACCCGCGGGCGCTGGAACAGGCGGTAGCCGCCTACCAGGCCTGCCATTTCCTGGGGATGCCGGAATGCACGCTCCACCTGACGCAGGCGGTCGTTTACCTTTCGCTGGCGCCCAAATCAAACGCCCTGTACCGCGCTTACGAAAGCGCCAAAAGCGATGCGGTGCGCCAGCTGGCCGAACCCGTGCCGCTCGTCATCCGCAATGCGCCGACCCGCCTGATGCAGGAACTGGAATACGGCAAAGGCTACCAGTATGCGCACGATGCCCCCGACAAGCTGACCAACATCCAGTGCCTGCCGGACTCGCTGCTGGGCCGCGTATACTATGACCCGACCGAAGAGGGGCTGGAGGCGCGCTACAAAGCGCGGCTGCAGCAGATCAAAGACTGGAAAAAGGAACACCAGGCCCCCTAACGCCCCGCAATGCAGTTCCCCCTGCCGCTGTGTGAACCGGCAGGGGGAACTTTGTTTGTACGGCTGTTTGGGGGTTACGCCAGGCCCAGCGCCAGGCCCAGCAGTCGGACCAGGAACGCCACGACCCAGGCGATCAGGCACTGCTGCAAAGCCACGCAGGCCGCGGCGCGCGCGCCGCCCAGTTCCCGCTTGACGGCGGCGATGGCCGCCACGCAGGGGGTGTAGAGCAGCGTGAACACCAGAAATACCACCGCCGTGAGCGGCGTGAACATTGTGGACAGGGCGGCGGTATCCCCGCCCAGCAGCACCGTGAGCGTGGAGACTACGCTCTCCTTGGCCGTAAAGCCGGTGATCAGCGCCGTGGAGGCCCGCCAGTCGCCAAAGCCAAGCGGGGCGAAAATCGGCGCAATCAGGCTGCCGACCATCGCCAGCAAGCTGCCATCGGCCGCGGCGGCCACATTCAGGCGCAGGTCGAACGTCTGCAGGAACCAGATGATGACCGTAGCCACAAAGATGATGGTAAACGCGCGCTGGATAAAATCGCGCGCCTTTTCCCAGATCAGCTGCGCCACATTGCGCGCGCTGGGCAGGCGGTAGTTGGGCAGCTCCATCACGAACGGCACCGGTTCGCCGCGGAAGGCCGTATGCTTAAGCACCAGCGCAAACACAACGCCGCACAAAATGCCGAACAGATACAGCCCGACCATGACCGGCGCCCGCAGGGCCGGGGCAAAGAACGCCGCCGTGAACAGGCCGTAAATAGGCAGCTTGGCCGAGCAGGACATGAACGGCGTGAGCAGAATGGTCATGCGGCGGTCCCGTTCGCTGGAAAGCGTGCGGGTGGCCATGATGGCCGGTACCGAGCAGCCGAAGCCGATCAGCATGGGCACAAAGCTGCGGCCGGAAAGTCCGATGCGCCGCAGCAGCTTGTCCATAACAAAGGCCACGCGGGCCATATAGCCGGTATCCTCCAAAATAGAAAGGAAGAAGAACAGCGTGACGATGGTGGGCAAAAAGCTGAGCACGCTGCCCACGCCGGCAAAAATACCGTCAATGACCAGCGAGTGCACGACCGGGTTGATGCCGTAGGCCGTCAGCACGCCGTCCACCGCCTGGGTCAAAGCGTCGATCCCAATGGTCAACAGGTCGGACATAAACGCGCCGACCGCGCCGAAGGTCATCCAGAAAACGAGCGCCAGGATCCCGATAAAGCAGGGCAGCGCCGTATACTTTCCGGTCAGGATGCGGTCGATGGCCACGCTGCGCTTATGTTCCCTGCTTTCGGCCGGGTGTACGACCGTTTCGGCACAGAGCTTTTCGATAAAGGTAAAGCGCATATCGGCCAGCGCGGCTTCGCGGTCCAGGCCGCCTTCGGCCTCCATCTGCGTGACCGCGTGTTCCAGCAGATCGATCTCGTTCTGGTCCAGTTCCAGCGCTTTCAGGATCAGCGGGTCGCCCTCCACCAGCTTGGTGGCGGCAAAGCGCGGCGGCAGACCGGCGCGCTTGGCGTGGTCCTCGATCAAATGCACGACCGCATGGATGCAGCGGTGGACTGCGCCGGCCCGGTCGCCCGCGCTGGCGCCGGCGTCGCAAAAGTCGATCCGCCCCGGCGTTTCCCGGTAGCGCGCCACATGGATCACATGGTCGATCAATTCATCGATGCCTTCGTTCTTGGCGGCCGAGATGGGCACGACCGGGATGCCGAGCAGTTCCTCCAGGCGGTTGACCAAAATGGTGCCGCCGTTGGCGCGCACTTCGTCCATCATGTTGAGCGCCAGCACCATGGGGATCCCCAGCTCCATCAGCTGCATGGTCAGGTACAGGTTGCGCTCGATGTTGGAGGCGTCCACGATGTTGATGATGCCGCTGGGCTTTTGCTGCAAAAGGAAATCCCGTGTGACAAGCTCTTCCCCCGAATAGGGCGAAAGCGAATAAATGCCCGGCAGGTCGGTCACGGTGGCTTCGCTGTGGCCGCGGATCACGCCGTCTTTGCGGTCCACCGTTACGCCGGGGAAATTGCCCACGTGCTGGTTGGAGCCGGTCAGCTGGTTGAACAGCGTGGTTTTGCCGCAGTTCTGGTTGCCGGCCAGGGCGAACGTCAGCGGCTGCCCTTTGGGGATCGCCTGGCCCGCTTTATGGTCATGGTAGCTGGCGGCGTTGTGCAGCTCCCCGCGCCCCGGGTGGGGCACCGTGGCATGGCGCTTTTCCTCCGGCCGCTCGCGGTCGGTCTGGTGGACGCTGTCAATGGTGATCTGCCTGGCGTCGTCCAGGCGCAGCGTCAGCTCGTACCCGCGCAGTTCCAGTTCGATCGGGTCGCCCATAGGGGCCACTTTGCGCAGCGTGACCTCGGTGCCCGGCGTAAGGCCCATATCCAAAAGGTGGCGGCGCAGCGCCCCGCTGCCGCCCACGGCGCGCAGAACGGCGTCCTGCCCGATTTTGAGTTCTGCCAGTGTCATAACGTCCCCACTTTCCCGGTGCTTCACAGTTCTTACCGTCTTTTAGACTACATCCGCGGCCGCCCGCTGTCAATACAAAAGCCGCAAAAAGTTTTGCCCGACTAACCTTTGGCCGCCGTGCTGTGCCCCGCGGGGGTCTTTTTTCCTGCGCCCGGATTTGGTATACTATGCTTAAAAGCCAGCCTATGGAAAGAGGGAGCCTGCTATGCCCTACGAGCCGTTTCGCCTGCTGTACCCGGCCGGACATCAGCCGGAAAGCCGGCCTGTTTTTGGCGATTTCACATTCATCCACACCCTGCAGATCGACCAGATGATCGGCATCCGGCGCGAAAGCTACCGCGGCATTGCCGACTTGCAGCTGGAACGCTTCTTTTCCTGCGACCCGGCGGTCCTGGCCTACCGCGCCGAGATCATTGAGGAGGTCGCGCAGAGTAAAACGCTGCGCAGCCTGGTCGCGGATGCGCTGCCCATGATCCGCGACGCTTACGAGATGCGCAAAGTGCTGGACCACGGCGACGGCAGCCTGGAAAGCGGTTTGTCCAGCACGCGCTACATCGAGCAGTATATCGAGCTGGTGGAATTGTTCCGCACCCGCCTGGCGCAAGTGGAACCCTCCAGCGAAGGCATCCGCCGCCTGAAACAGGCGATCACCGCCCGCTGCGAAAGCGCGGACTACCAGGCGCTGCAAAGCCATTTGCAGGAATTGGATACCCGCATCGGGCAGATCAAAAGCCTGACGCTGGGCGTGAACCTGGACGGAAACCTGCACGTGACCGAAGCGGGGCTTGTGAGCATCAACACCGAGCGGTTCAGGCAAAGCAGCCTGATCGACCGCCTGCTGGGCCGCGGCGGCCGCGACCCCATGGTGTGTATGTCCGGCTTTGCCAATGTGGTCAAAGCCGGGCGTGACGATGAAAAGCAGGCGCTGGACGGCGCGGTACACCGCGCGCTGGACACGGTCTTTGCCAAACTCATCCGCAGTTGGGAACCGGTCATCAACCAGTTCTTCCACGATGAAACACGCTTTTTTGTGGAACTGCTGGACGATCTGCGCTTTCTTTCGGCCGCCGTACATTTTCTGCTGGAACTGCGCGAACGCGGCTGCCGGCTCTGCCGCCCGCAGATCCGGCCGGTACAGGACCGCGTCCTGTGCCTGCACAACGTCTACAACCCCATGCTGGCGCTCAAAGATACCGGGGAGACGATCGTGTCCAACGATTTCGCCTATGACGAAAACGGGCGCTTTTATCTGGTAACAGGCCCCAACCATGGCGGCAAATCGATTTTTTGCTATGCGGTCGGCATGGCCCAGGCCCTGTTCCAGCTGGGGCTGCCGGTCCCGGCGGAGCGGGCCGAGATGAGCCCTGTGACCGGCATCTACACCCACTTCCCCGTTTCGGACGAGGACAACTACGGCAAAGGACGGCTGGAAAGCGAATGTGCGCGCATCAGCGCGATCTTGCCGCGCCTGCGGGATACCGACCTGTTTTTGATGGACGAGAGCTTCAGCTCCACCAGCCTGCTGGAGGGCGGGTACATCGCCGGCGAAGTGCTGGCCGCCATCAGCGAGATCGGCTGCGGCGGCATCTATGTGACCCACATTCACGAACTGACCCAGCGCGTAAAGGAACTGAGCGGCGGCCCCGGCCGGCTGGACAACCTGGTCGCGCAGATGCAGAACGTGGCGGACGGCACCCGCAGCTACCGGGTGCTGCGCACCACGCCGGACGGGCTGAGCTACGCGCGGGACATTGCCTGCAAATACGGCCTGAGCCGGGAGGAGATCCACCGGCAGCGCGCCGCAGCGTCCCCGAAGGAATAAGCAAAGCAACCGCACGGCCGCAGCGTTTTTTGCTGCGGCCGTGCTTGTTTATTGCGAATAGTTCTCCAAGAAGCTGTGCGCCGCGCCGCGGCTCAGGTAGCCGGGCATAGTATCCAGGCTGACGGCGTGCAGGCTGCTGAAGATATTGTCCTCGATGTTCGGGGTCTCCTGTTTCAGCGCGGCGATCAGCCGCTTGACCTCCTGGCGCTTGGACGCGCCCGGCTCGTCGCTGCGCGCGGTCAGGCGGCAGGCGCATTGCAGGAACGAAAGTTCGTGGTACCGCGCCCAGGCCAGGATGTCCTGCTCCTTCACGCAGTACAGCGGCCGGATCA
>CALWNS010000088.1 GCA_944382805.1 uncultured Gemmiger sp.
TCGTCCCGGCCCGTCAGCACGCGGAAAGCGCGCACGGCCGCCATCATTTCCGGCGTGTTGGGGTTCATGATGGCCAGATCCAACCCCGCCTGCATGGCCAGGGTCAGGAACGCGGTGTTCATATAGCCGCGGCAGGGCAGCCCAAAGCTGATGTTGGACACGCCCAGCACCGTGCGCACGCCCAGTTCCCGCTTGCAGGCTTCCAGCGCGCGCAATGTCTGCCGGGCGGCGGCCTGCTCGGCCGAGACGGTCAGGGTCAGGCAGTCGATGTACACATCCTCGCGCGGGATGCCGGCGGCGTCCGCCGCGGCCACGATGCGCCGCGCGATGGCCAGGCGGCCTTCGGCCGTGGGCGGGATGCCGTTTTCGTCCAGCGTCAGGCCCACCACCGCCGCGCCGTATTTTTTGCACAGCGGCAGGATGGCGGCAAGCGATTTTTGTTCGCCGTTGACCGAGTTGACGATCGGCTTGCCGTTATATACGCGCAGCGCCCGCGCCAGCGCGGCCGGGTCGGTGGAATCCAGCTGCAGCGGCAGGTCGGTGACGGCCTGCAGTTCGCGCACCAGACGTTCCAGGACGGCGGCTTCGTCGATGCCGGGCAGGCCGGCGTTGACGTCCAGCAGCTGGGCGCCGGCTTCGGCCTGGGCCACGGCCTGGGCGCAGGCGTAGGCGGTATCGCCCGCCCGCAGGGCCTGCTGCAGCCGCTTTTTGCCGGTGGGGTTGATGCGCTCGCCCACCACCGTAACGCCGTCCACCTGCACGCAGCGCACCGGCGTACACAGGCGGCTGGCGCGCACGGGGACCTTTTGCGCGGGGACCAGCGGGGCAAACGCCGCTTTGAGCGCGCGGATATGCTCCGGCGTGGTGCCGCAGCAGCCGCCCACGGCCGAAACGCCGGCGCCGGCGTAGTCCTGCATTTCCCGCACAAAGCCGGCCGCGTCCAGGCCGTAGCTGCCGTCGGGCGCGGGCAGGCCGGCGTTGGGCTTGACGAACACCGGCACGCCGGCCGGCACCACGCGGCACAGCCGCCTGGCGAACGGCAGGATGGCGGCCGGGCCGAGCGAGCAGTTGATGCCCACGGCGTTTGCGCCAAGGCCCGCCGCCGTAACGCCAAAGCTTTCGACCGTGCAGCCGGTGAAGGTGCGGCCGCGGCTTTCAAAGCTCATGGATGCCAGCACGGGCAGCGAGCAGTTTTCTTTGGCCGCAAGGATGGCCGCCTTAAGCTCGTAGAGGTCGGTCATCGTTTCGATGCAGACAAGGTCCGCCCCGGCGGCCGCGCCGGCGCGCACGATGGCGGCAAAACGGCTGTACGCCTGTTCAAACGGCAGCGTACCGGCCGGTTCCAGTAGTTCGCCCAGGGGGCCGATGTCCAGCGCCACCAGCGCGCCGGTCCCGGCCGCCGCGCGGCGCGCGCAGGCCAGGCTGGCCGCCACCGTCTGTTCGACCGTATAGCCGGTGCCGGCCAGTTTGGCTTCGTTCACGCCGAAGGTGTTGGCCATAAGAATATCGGCCCCGGCCTGCGCATATTCACGGTGGATGGCCTCCAGCGTTTGCGGCATGGTAAAGGCGGCCAGTTCCGGCAGCATACCGGGGCGCAGGCCGCGCCGCTGCAGCTGGGTGCCCATAGCGCCGTCCAGGATGACGAAGCGGCGGCGGTCAAACAGGTCATTCACTTGCACAGGTAGTCCCCCTTTTTCGGTAGGCGCAGGTCTCGCGCAGCAGGCAGCGGGCGCAGCCGGCCCGCGCGCCGGCCACGGGGTGGTCCGCTGCGCCCAGGATGGCGGTCACGCTTTTGCGCGGGGCAAGCAGGTGCTGCGGCGTGACGGTCAGCCCGATGCCGCGCGGGGTGTCCAGCGCCAGGCAAAGCTCGTGCTGCAGTTCCAGCGGGCAGTCGCCGTAGCCGGGCGAATAGCGCCCGGTCAGGTAAAGCCCGCGCCCGGCCGCCCAGGCGCGGGCGTCCGCCTCCACCGCATCGCAGGCCGCCTCGATGGCGGCGGAGGCCGCGGCGTCCACCGCGGCGCACAGGGCGATATCGGTCACTTCCAGCCGGCGCAGCAGCGCGTCCACCCCGGCGCCCAGCGTGGCGGCCAGCAGCACCAGGCTGCCGCACCCCTGCAGGTGGCGGGCCAGGTCGCTGCCCGCGTTTGCCAAATCGAGCGCGCCGGCCGGCAGGCTCCGCCAGGCCCCGCGCGGGGCGGCGGCCGCCCGCAGGCAGGCTTCGGCCCGGTCCAGCAGGGCGGCGGTGGCGTCGTCCGGCTGCCAGCCGGCCGCGCCGAGATAGCGCAGCACCAGGCGGCGGTCCGGCGCGCGGTATTCGATCTCCATCGTCAGCCCTCGATCAGGTCGCGGATGCCTTCGTACACATCGGCGGCCACGCCGGCATCGTTCATAGCGTACAGGTGCACGCCGTCCGCCCCGCCTTCGATCAGATCGCGCAGCTGGGTGACGGCGTATTCGATGCCGGCTTTGCGCAGCGAATCGGCATCGTCCTGCCAGCGGGCGATCATGCGGGTAAAGGCGGAGGGCAGGCTGGCGCTGGACAGCGCCACGGTGCGCTCGATCTGGCTGCGCCGCACGATGGGCATGACGCCGGCCGAGACCGGCAGCGTGATGCCGGCGCGGCGCGCCATGTTCAGGAAACGGTAAAATTTCCCGTTATCGAAAAACAGCTGGGTGAGCAGATGGGAGGCCCCCGCCTGCTGCTTGTAGTGCAGGTTTTCGACGTCCCGGGCCAGGCTGGCGGCTTCAGGGTGGCCCTCCGGGTAGCAGGCGGCGTGGATGTCGAACGCCGGTTTGCGCCGCCGCACAAAGGCTGCCAGGTCGCAGGCATGGGCAAAGTCCGGGCTTTCGGGGCGCAGCGGCGTGCGGTCGCCGCGCAGCGTGAGCACGTTGTCCACGCCGGCGGCGTCCAGCTCGTCCAGCAACGCGGCGGCTTTGGCCGTATCGCTGCCCATGCACAGGATATGCGCCAGCGGCTCGATGCCCAGCTCATTTTTTAAGAAAGCGGCCACTTCCACCGTGGACACCCCGCCGCCCGTGCCGCCCGCGCCGTAGGTGACGCTGATAAAATCCGGGCGCAGGGCTTTCATGCTGCGCAGCGTCTGCTGCATGGCCGGGAATTTTGTGGTCTGTTTGGGCGGGAAGCATTCGATGGAAAAGACGCACCGCTTTTGCGAAAACAGGGGCGAGAGGCTGGCCATGGGGATCACATTCCTTCCTTTTGTAAACAAATATAAGCAGCGGGGACGTTCAGGCCGCAGGGGCCAGTTCTTCGCTTTCCGCCGTTTTTTCCAGCAGCTGCCAGCTGCCGTCGGCCGCAGCGGAAAAGGTCAGGGTGCCCTGTTCGTCGGTGCGGAACACCTCGATGCCGTAAGCGGCAAAGCGGTCGAGCACTTCGGCGTGCGGGTGGCCGTAATCGTTGTCCAGCCCGCAGCTGACGGCCGCGGCCTGCGGCCGGGCCAGCGCAAGCAGCGCATCGCTGTTGGAGGTGGAGGAACCATGGTGCCCGGCCTTGAACAGCGTACAGCGCACGCCGGCGCCCCAGCGCGCGGCCAGGGCTTCCTCTTCCGGCTCCTCGGCGTCGCCGGTATCCAGGAAAGCGAACTGCCCCAGGGTAAAGCGCAGGCAGAGCGAAGCGTTGTTGAGGTCCTCGGCCGCCGCGCCGGGCAGGCCGGCCAGCAGCACGGTCAGCCGGCCGCTGCCCAGGGCGTACTCCTGCCCGGTTTCGGCCGTGACGGTATCGACCCCGGCAAGTTCCGCCTGGCCGAGAACCTCCTCCAGCTGGGCGGTGGATTCCGTCGCGGAAAGATCGGGCAGGAGCAGCGTATCGACCACCAGCCCCTGCAATACGGCCGCCATGCCGCCGATGTGATCGGCGTGGGGGTGGGTCATGACCAGATAATCCAGCCGGCGCACCCCGGCCGCGTGCAGGGCGGCCACCAGGCTGTCCGCCGCATCCGGCGTGCCGGCGTCGATCAGGCAGTACGCCCCCTCGCAGCCGATCAGCACGCTGTCGCCCTGGCCCACGTCGAACACCGTCACGGTGGCGTCGCCCTGCGCAAGCATATCGGCGTCCGGCCCGTCGAGCGGCACGCCGAACCATTCATACAGCTGCGCCCAGCTGGGCAGGCCGTGCAGGCCGCCGTGCGCTTCGATCACAAAGGAGGCGACGGCCAGCAGCACGCCGCAGACAAGGCAGAGAATGATCCCGACGGCGGTGGGCCGGCGCGCCGCGCGCTTACGCCTGGTCATAGTCGGCGCTGAGCTTGCGCTCCTGCCACTGGGCTTTGGTCACCAGCACGCTGCGGGGCTTGGCGCCCTCGTAGGGGCCGATGACGCCCTCCTGCTCCATCTGGTCCATAATGCGCGCGGCGCGCGCATAGCCCAGCTTGCAGCGGCGCTGCAAAAGGCTGGTGGAAGCCTGCCCGGCTTCGATCACGCATTCGACCGCCTGCTCGAACATCGGGTCGCGGGCGCTTTCGCCGTCCTCGGCGTCGCCGCCCTTGCCGCCCTTTTCGGCCACGGCGCGGCGCTCCATCTCAGCGATCATCTCTTCGTCGTATTGTTCGCTGCTGGTCGATTTGATAAAGTTGAGCACCGCGCTGATCTCTTCGTCGGTGACATAGGTGCCTTGTACGCGCACCGGCTTGGCCGCGCCCACCGGCAAGAACAGCATATCGCCGTTGCCCAGCAGCTTTTCGGCGCCGCCGGAGTCCAGGATGGTGCGCGAATCGATCTGGCTGGACACCGCAAAGGCGATGCGGCTGGGGATGTTCGCCTTGATCAGGCCGGTGATGACGTCCACACTGGGGCGCTGAGTGGCCACGATCAGGTGGATGCCGGCCGCGCGGGCTTTCTGCGCGATGCGGCAGATATAATCCTCGACCTCTTTGCCGGCGACCATCATCAGGTCGGCCAGCTCGTCGATGACGATGGCGATGTAGGGCAGGTGCTCCAGCACCGGGTTTTGCTTGGCGAGCTTGTTATAACTCTTGATGTCGCGGACATTGTTTTCGGCAAAGAGCTTGTAGCGGCGCTCCATTTCGGCCACCGAGGCCCCCAGCGCGCCGGCGGCTTTGCGCGGTTCGGTCACGACCGGCATGAGCAGGTGCGGGATGCCGTTATATTCAGCCAGTTCGACCACCTTGGGGTCGATGAGGATGAGTTTGACATCCTCCGGCCCGGAACGGAACAAAAAGCTGATAATGATCGAGTTGACGCACACCGATTTGCCGCTGCCGGTGGAACCGGCAATGAGCAGGTGGGGCATTTTGCACAGATCGGCCACCTGGGCCTGGCCGGCGATGTCCTTGCCCAGGGCCATGGTCAGCGGGCTGCGCATATTGATGTAGCTGGGCGCTTCGAACACGCTGCGGATGTTGACGGTGGCGCGGAGCTTGTTGGGCACCTCGATGCCGACGGCCGGCTTGCCGGGGATGGGCGCTTCGATGCGCACGCCGGCGGTGGCCAGGTTGAGCGCGATATCATCGGCCAGGCTGGTGATGCGGCTGACCTTGATGCCGGCCTGAGGCTGCAGTTCGTACCGCGTGACCGAAGGGCCGCGGCAGATATCCAGGAGGCGGGTCTTGACGCCGAAGCTGTCCAGCGTGTTGACCAGCACATCGGCGTTGTGCTTCATCTCCCGGACGGCGCCAGCCTCGTCCTCCGGGTGGTTGGCGTTGAACAGGTTGAGCGAGGGGTAGCAGTAGGGCTGCGGTTCCCCCTGGCTAAAAGCGGCCAGCGCCTGGGCTTCCGGGGTGGCCTTGGCCGCGCTGGGCGGGCTGGAAACGGGCGCGGAGGCAGAATTGCCCACCGCGGCGCTCACCCGCAGGCGGCCGGTCGGCTGCGGCTCGGCGGCCGCCGGGGGCGCGGCGGGGGCGGCCGGGCGGCTGCCCCCGGTGAGCAGGTCGGACACCGGCACGCCGGCGTTCCAGGCCGCCGAGACGGCGTCGAACGGCTCGTCGTCCTCCTCGTCCTCGTCGTCAAAGCTGCCGCCCAGCGACGGGATGGCGGAGGGCGCCGGCTGCGGGGCGGGCGCTGGCTTCTCCACCGGCTCC
>CALWNS010000089.1 GCA_944382805.1 uncultured Gemmiger sp.
GCGCGATGAGCAGGCTGGTCGAGATGTAATAGCCGGACACAAGCGTCTGCGGCTTGGTCTCGATGGTGACCTGCCGCCCAGCCTGGTCGGTCAGGGTGACGGGGTAGGCGGTCGCGGCGGCTTCGGAAGCTTCGGCATAGAACTGGCCGTTGGGGTCCAGGACGACAGCCCCGTCCCCCGTTTGCTCCGGCGCGGCCTCTTCGGGCGAGGCGGCGGGGGCGGCCGTGGGCGCGGCGCCGGCCGGCTCCGAAGCCGGGGCCTGCTGCGCGCCGCAGGCGGCCAGCGAAAGCGCCATGGCCAGGGCCAGCGCGGCGGCGGCGATGCGTTTGTGTTTCATAAGAAGATCCCTCCACGTTATAGTTTCAAAACTACAACGAGATTATAACAATTCCGCTTTGCAAAATCAAGCCGGGCTGGTATAATAGGGTTGAAATGTGCCGGTTTCCGTCAAAAAACGACAGGCAAAAGGAAGATACGCATGAACATTCAAAACTATGTCCGGGCCGAAAGCCTGGAACAGGCCTATGCGCTCAACCAGAAAAAGAGCGCCCGTATCCTGGGCGGTATGCTGTGGCTGAAGATGGGCAAGAACACCGTGGGCACCGCCATCGACCTGTGCGGGCTGGGGCTGGATACCATCGAGGAAACGGACGACGGGTTTACCGTCGGCGCCATGGTCACGCTGCGCGCCCTGGAACAGCACCCGGGGCTGAACGCCTATACCGGCGGCGCGTTTGCCAAAGCGCTGGCGCCCATTGTGGGCGTGCAGTTCCGCAACCTGGCCACGGTGGGCGGCAGCGTGTGGGGGCGGTTCGGTTTTTCGGACGTGCTGACGCTGCTGCTGGCGCTGGACTGCTCGGTCGAGCTGTACAAGGCCGGCGTTATGCCGCTGGAGCAGTTCGCCGCCCTGCCCTACGACCGCGACCTACTGGTGCGGGTGCATATCCGCAAAACGCCGGGGCGCGTGGCCTACGAGGCCATGCGCATCCAGCGCACCGACCTGCCGGTGCTGACCTGCGCGGTGAGCGATATCGGCGGGCTGCGGGCGGTGGTCGGCGCGCGGCCGGGCAAAGCGCTGGTGCTGCGGGGCGAAAGCGCCCTGCCGGCCGGCGGCTTTGACGAAGCGGGCGCCGCCGCCTTTGCCGCCGATGTGGCCGCGCGCGCCCCGATGGGTTCCAACAGCCGCGGCAGCGCGGCCTACCGCACGCACCTGGCCGAGGTCCTGACCCGCCGCTGCGCGCTGCGCCTGGGAGGTGAACTGTGATGGAGATCCAACTGACTTTGAACGGACGGCCGGTGACCGACAGCATCGAGCCGGATACCCTGCTGATCGATTTTGTGCGCGCGCACGGCTGCGCCAGCGTCAAGCGCGGGTGCGAGACCTCCAACTGCGGGCTGTGTACGGTGTTTTTGGACGGCAAGCCGGTGCTTTCCTGATCGGTGCTGGCCGCGCGGGCGGCCGGGCACGCGGTGCAGACGCTGGAGGGCCTGCAGGAGGAAGCCGCCGATTTCGTCGGCTTTATCGCGGACCAGGGCGCGGACCAGTGCGGGTTCTGCAACCCCGGCTTTGTGATGAACACCATCGCCCTGCTGCGGGAAAACCCCGACCCGACCGACGATGAGATCCGCGCGTTCCTGGCCGGCAACCTGTGCCGCTGCACGGGGTACGAAGGCCAGCTGCGCGGCATCCGCAGCTATCTGGACAGCCGGAAAGGGGGCGCCGCGCATGGAGCATAAAGAGTACCGCGCCATCAACAAACCGGTGCGCAAAAAAGATTCGATGCAGCTTTTGCTGGGCAAGCCGATGTATACGGACGACATTGCCCCGCGCGGCGCGCTGGTGGTCAAGCTGCTGCGTTCGCCCCACGCGAACGCCATCGTGCAGCAGATCGACACCGCCGTTGCCAAAAAGGTGCCGGGCGTGGTTGCCATCTATACCTGGCAGGACGTGCCGCAGCGGCGGTTCACCATCGCCGGGCAGACTTACCCGGAGCCTTCGCCCTATGCCCGGCTGATCCTGGACCGGCACGTGCGGTTCGCGGGCGACGCGGTGGCCATCATTGCCGCCGAGACCGAGAAAGCCGCGCTGAAAGCCATGCGGCTCATCAAGGTCCAATACGAAGTGCTGGAGGCGGTGCTGGATTTCCGCACCGCCAAGGATAACCCGGTCCTGGTCCACCCGGAGCAGGACTGGTACCCGCCCTGCCCGGTGGGCGGCGACAACCGCCGCAACCTGGTGGCCAGCGAGGTCAACGGCGACGGCGACGTGGAGGCCGTGCTGGCCGGCTGCGATATCGTGCTGGACCGCACCTACCACACCAAGGCCTACAACCAGGCCATGATGGAGACGTTCCGCACCTATACCGAGCTGGACCGCTACGGGCGGCTGCACGTTGTCTCCTCGACCCAGATCGTGTTCCATGTGCGGCGCATCCTTTCGCAGGCGCTGGGCCTCCCCAAGAGCCGCATCCGGGTGGAAAAGCCGCGCATCGGCGGCGGGTTCGGCGCCAAGCAGACCGCCGTGTGCGAAGTGTACCCCGCCTTTGTCACGATGCAGACCGGCCGCCCGGCCAAGCTGGTCTATACGCGGGAGGAGGCGCAGATCGCCGGTTCGCCGCGCCACGAGATGCAGGTGCATATCCGCCTGGGCGCGGACAACGACGGGCGCATCCGCTGCATCGACCTGTATACGCTTTCCAACACCGGCGCCTACGGCGAACACGGGCCGACAACGGTCGGGCTTTCGGGCCACAAATCCATCCCGCTGTATACCGGCGGGCTGGAGGCGTACCGTTTCAGCTACGATGTGGTGTACACCAACCTGCAGGCCGCCGGGGCCTACCGCGGCTACGGCGCGACCCAGGGCATTTATGCGCTGGAGACCATCGTGAACGAACTGGCCGAGCGGCTGCACATCGACCCCACCCGGCTGCGCGAAAAGAACATGGTGCGCGAAGGGATGCCCATGCCCGCCTATTACGGCGAGACGGCCAACGCCTGCGCGCTGGACCGCTGCATGGAGCACTGCCGCCGCATTTTTAACTGGGACGAAAAATACCCCGTGCGCGATATGGGCAACGGCAAGGTGCGCGCCGCCGGCGTAGCCATGGCCATGCAGGGCAGCTGCATCTCCCGCGTGGACGTGGGTTCGGCCACCGTCAAACTCAGCGAGGACGGCACCTATAACCTGATCATCGGCGCGGCGGACATGGGCACCGGCTGCGATACGATCCTGGCCCAGATGGCCGCCGAGTGCCTGGATTGCAGCGTGGACGACATCGCCGTGTTCGGCGCGGATACCGACGCTTCGCCCTATGATTCCGGCTCCTACGCCTCCTCCACGACCTATGTGACCGGCAAGGCGGTGGAGAAAGCCTGCGCCGAACTGAAGGAGCGCATCTGCGCCATTGCGGCCGAAATGCTCGGCTGCCAGCCGGCGGACGTTGTGTTCGAAGGCCGGCGCGTGCGGCGCATCGATACCGACGAATCGGTCACGCTGGAGCAGGTGGGGTACAAGACCCAGGTGTTCAGCAACCGCGCGGCTGAAGCCACGGCCAGCCATTCCAGCCCCGTTTCGCCGCCGCCCTACATGGTGGGCATGGTGGAGATCGAGCTGGACAAGGAGACCGGGCTGGTCACGGTGCTGGACTATATGGCCGTGGTGGACTGCGGCATCCCCATCAACCCGGCGCTGGCCCGCGTGCAGACCGAAGGCGGCATTGTGCAGGGCATCGGCCATACGCTGATGGAGGACGTGCTGTACGACCGCAACGGCCGGCCGGTGGGTTCGAGCTTTTTGCAGTACAAGCTGCCCACCCGGCTGGATATGGGCCGCCTGCGGGTCGAGTTTGAGCACAGCTACGAGCCGACCGGGCCGTTCGGGGCCAAGAGCATCGGTGAGATCGTCATCAACACACCGGCCCCTGCCCTGACCCACGCCATCTACCGCGCCACCGGCGTATGGCACCGCGAGATCCCGATCCTGCCCGAGCAGATCGCGCTGGGCAAGCCAGAGGAAACCTGAGCGCCTTTTTTGGCTGACAAGCTGACAAAGAAAAGCCGCGCCCGTCCCCTGCTTTTGGGGGAACGGGCGCGGCCTTTTTTGCGGTTTCAGCCGATGCAGCGCCAGTGCTTGTCCGCTTTGTTCAGCACCTCGCAGCCGGTGGCGGTGACAAGCACCAGGTCCTCCACCCGCACGCCGAATTCGCCGGGCAGGTAGATGCCCGGCTCGATGGAAAAGACCATGCCCTCCTGCGCGGGGGCGGTGTTGGCGCTGCTGACATCGCCCTGCTCATGTTCGGTGCGGCCGATGAAATGCCCCAAGCGGTGGGTGAAATATGCGCCGTAGCCGGCGGCCGCGATCAGCTCCCGCGCGGCCCGGTCCAGTTCGCACAGCGGCACGCCGGGGCGCACGAGCGCTTCGGCCGCCTCGTTGGCGCGGCGCACCAGGTCGTGCAGGGCCGTGTAGCGCGCATCGGCCGTGCGGCAGAAGTAGGTGCGGGTCATATCGGAACAGTAGCCGCCCTTTTTGCCGCCGATATCCAGCACGATGCAGTCGCCGGCCCGCAGGCGGGTATCGTCCGGCATATGGTGCGGGTCGGCGGCGTTGGCGCCGAACGAGACGATGGGGTCGAACGAAGGGCCTTCGCACCCCAGCGCCCGGTACTGTTCCAGCAGATAGGCGGCGACTTCCCGCTCGGTCATGCCCTCGCGGACAAAAGCGGCCGCGCGGCGCATGACCTCGTCGTTGATGCGCGAATTTTCGCGCATGAGTTCCTGCTCGGCGGCGTCTTTGCAGGCGCGTACCCCGTCCACGCAGGCGGACGCCAGGCGGCAGGGCGTGCCGGGCAGGCGCTCCATCAGCGGCAGCAAGAAGCGCGCGGGCCAGTTTTTGTCGATACCCAGGGGTTCGCCGCCGCGCACGTGCTCAGCGACCAGGGCCACGGCGTCATCGGTATCGGTGAACCAGACCTGTTCGATGGAGGTCTTGGGCACCGTGTACAGTTTATTCAGGAAAAATTTGTGCGCCCCGTCCGCGCTCAGGTACAGCGCGAACAGCCGCTCGAACGGCTCCACATAGACGCCGGTCAGGTAATCGATGCTCTGCGGGTCGCTGACGATCATCTGGCGCAGCCCCGCCTGTTCCATAGCGCGCAGCACGCGCGCGATGCGTTCGGTCTGCATAGGTATCCTCCCCTGCTGCGTTTTTCCCCATCTTAGCACGCGGGGGCCGGGTTGGCAAGCCCCCTTGCGCGCCGTGTTATAATGGAGAAAAATACAGAAAGGCGGCGGATCGATTTATGAATGCGGAGATCTTTGGCACGGACATCTGCCCGGACTGCACGGCGCTGAAGGCCTGGCTGGCCGAACACCCGGAGCTGACCGGCTGGACCTGGGTGGACATTACCGGGAGCACGGCGGCCCTCAAGCGCTTTTTGCGCCTGCGGGATACCGAAAACGCCCTGGCCGGGGCCAGGGCGCGGCATACCATCGGCATCCCCTGCTACCGGTTTGCCGACGGGGTCTGTTTGCTGGACGGCGAGGCCGCCCGCGCGCGCCTGGCGGGGCGGTAGGGCTATTCGCCGCGGCAGGCGAAAAAGTTGCCCGCCGCGTCGCAGGCGGCATAGAACGCCTCTCCCGGCTGGCCGATGCCGGCGCGGTGCAGCTGCGCGCGCAGCCAGCGCTCGTCGCGGCCGCTTTCGCACAGGTTCTGCGCCATCAGGCGGCCGTCGATGATCAGGTCGTACCACAGGCCGGCGGGCGGCGGGGCCAGCCCCAGGTCGGCGGCGGTGGCCGGGCGGCGGCTGCTTTTGGGCAGAAAGCTGATCTGGCCGTTCGTTTCCAAAATGGCGCTCTGCACGTCGTTCAGGTCGTGGTAGCCGGCCACGCGCGCCTGGCCCAGGAACTCGTTCAGGTCGATGGCCGCGCGGCCCAGTTCCCGCTTGCGGATCACGCCGTCCTTCATCAGCACGATGGCGCGGCCGTCCAGCCACAGGCGCACGCGCAGGCTTTTGCACGCGCCGTAGTGTACCAGCCAGGCCGCCGCGCCGTAAATGAGCAGCGCCGTGAACGGGCGGTACCAGCTTTCCAGGTTCGTGGCCATCTCGGCGGCGATGGAGCCGACCGTGATGCTGTTGGCGTAATCGAAAATGCTCATCTGGGCGATCTGCCGCTTGCCGCCCAGGCGGGTGGTGACAAACATAACGACGAGCGAGGCCACGCTGGCCAGCGCGACCTGCCCCAGCTCCGCTGCGATCTGCATAGGGGTCCTGCCTCCTTGTTCCATCCATGGATGCCGGTTTTGCGCCGGCTGCCTGGCAATATTTTGTACGATTTGTGACAAGTTATGCCAGGCCCTTGTTATTTGGGGGCAAAGCGTTTACAATAGGGTATGTATTTTGGGTAAGTGTGTCGTATTCCTGCCGAAGGAGCTGGTTTTATGCAGCCCGTCTTCCTCATCAATCCGGCCGCCGGAAAGAAAAACGCCGCGACCTGGCTGGCGCCTGCCATCCGGCAGGCGGCCGCCGAGCTGGGCGCGGAGCCGGTGATCGAGCTGACCCAGCGCCCCGGCCACGCCCGGGCGCTGGCGCAGCGCTACGCGGGCCTGGGGCAGCCGGTGCGCCTGTACGCCTGCGGCGGGGACGGCACGCTGAACGAAGTGCTGCAGGCGGCCGCCGGCTGCCCGCAGCTGATGGTGGGCTGCGTGCCCTGCGGCAGCGGCAACGACTATGTGCGCAACTTTGGCACGGCGCAGGACTTCCTGGACCTGCGCGCCCAGCTGCTGGCGCAGCCGGTCACGGCCGACGCGCTGGACACCTCGTTCGGCTACGGCGTGGGCATCTGCGCCGCCGGGCTGGACGCGCTGGTCGCCTACCAGATCCCGCGGTTCCGGCGGCTGCCGGGCTGCGGCGGCGCCACCGCCTATACGCTGTCCATTTTGCAGGCTATGGGCACCCGCTTTGGCCACCGCGTGCGCCTTACGCTGGACGGCCGCGCCCGCACCGGGGACTACATGATGATGGCCGTGTGCAACGGCCGGCTGTACGGCGGCGGCTACCGCCCCGCCCCGCTGGCCCGCATGGACGACGGCCTGCTGGACGTGGTGCTGGTGCGGCCGCTGTCCCGCCTGCAGGTGGCCGGGCTGCTGGCCCGCTACCGCAAGGGCGAACACCTGACGCCGCAGGGCCGGGTACAGCCCGACCTGACGCATTTGGTGGAGTTCGCCCGCGCGCGCAGCGTTCGGATCGAAGTGCTGGACGGCCGGCCGCTGGCCGCCACCGTGGACGGCGAATGCGGGCTGGTGACCGAGCTGGAGGCCCGCGTGGCGCCCCGCAGCCTTACGCTGCTGCTGCCGCCGGCGGTGCGCCTGCGCCAGGATGCGGTAACCGCCCGGTAAACCACGCGCAACAGGGGCCGCGCGCCCCTATGGAGGGAAAAATGTCAGAGAGCAAGGTCAAGATCAAGGTCACGCACAATGTGGTACACCTGCCGGCCATCGCGCTGCGCGGGCTGGTCGTGTTCCCCAACCATATCATCCATTTTGAGGTCGGCCGCGCCAAATCCATCGCCGCCATCGAGGCCGCCATGCGCGGCAACAGCAGCATTTTCCTGGTGGCGCAGAAGCAGACCGACACCGAGGACCCCACCGCCGCCGACCTGTACGCCTACGGCGTGATCGCCGAGATCAAGCAAGTGCTGCGCGTGTCGGAGGAGCTGGTCAAGGTTTTGGTCGAGGGCAAGACCCGCGGCAAGCTGCTGAGCCTGGACAGCGCCGGCAAGTTCCTGATGGCCGAGGTGCGCTCGGCCCCGGTGCGGGGCATCCCGGCCGGCAAACAGAACCAGACCGAAGCGCTGGTGCGCAGCCTGAAGGACTGTTTTGAAGAATACCTCTCCTACAGCCCGTAGATCTCCAAGGACATCGTGTACAACATCGTGTCCTCGGACAGCCCGCTGTACCTGAGCGAATATATGCCGGCCAACCTGCTGTTCAAGTACGAGGACAAGCAGGCCGTGCTTAACGAATCGACGCTGCTGGGCCGGCTGGAAAAGCTGCTGATCCTGCTGCACCAGGAGTGCGACATCCTTTCCATCGAAAAGGACATCGACGACAAAGTCAACATCCAGATGGACAAGAGCCAGCGCGATTACTACCTGCGCGAGCAGATGCACATCATCAGCGAAGAGCTGGGCGACAGCGAGGACACCCGCGCCGAGGCCGAGACCTACCGCGAGAAGATCCGCGCGCTGGCCCTGGCGCCGGAGGCCGAGGAAAAGCTGCTGAAGGAATGCGACCGCCTGGCCCGTATGCAGGGCAACGCGGCCGAGATCAGCGTGATCCGCGGCTATCTGGACACCTGCCTGGCGCTGCCGTGGCACACGACCACCAAGGACGACCTGGACCAGGCCCACGCCCGCCGCGTGCTGGACCGGGACCACTACGGCCTGCGCAAGGTCAAGGACCGCATTTTGGAGCTGCTGGCCGTGCGCAAGTTGAACACCGAAGTCAAGGGGCAGATCATCTGCCTGGTCGGCCCGCCGGGCGTGGGCAAGACCTCCATTGCGCGGTCGGTGGCGCAGTGCATGGGGCGGCAGTTCGCCCGCATGAGCCTGGGCGGCGTGCATGACGAAGCCGAGATCCGCGGCCACCGCCGCACCTACATCGGCGCGATGCCCGGGCGCATCATCAACGCCATTTTGACGGCCAAATCCGCGAACCCCGTGCTGCTGCTGGACGAGATCGACAAGCTGGCCGGCGATTACCGCGGCGACCCCGCCAGCGCCCTGCTGGAGGTATTGGACCCCGAGCAGAACCGCACCTTCAAAGATAACTTTTTGGACATCCCGTTCGATCTGAGCGAGGTGCTGTTCATCACCACCGCCAACGACGCCTCCACCATCCCGGCGCCGCTGTACGACCGCATGGACGTGATCGAGCTGCCCAGCTACACGCGGGTGGAAAAGTTTAACATCGCCAAGCGGCACCTGGCGCCCAAGCAGCTGAAGAACAACGGCCTGACCGGCAAGGTCACGCTGACCGCCGGGGCCATCAACGAGATCATTGACGGCTACACGCGCGAGGCCGGCGTGCGCAGCCTGGAGCGCACCATCACCGCCGTGCTGCGCAAATGCGCGCAGAAGATCGCCGCCGGCGAAGCCGAGAGCATCAGCGTGACCGCGCCGATGGTCAAAGCGCTGCTTGGCCCGGAAAAGGTCAAGCCGACCTTTATCTCCCGCACCGACGCGGTGGGCATTGCCAACGGCCTGGCCTGGACCAGCGTGGGCGGCGAGATGCTGCCGGTGGAGGTCAGCGTGATCCCGGGCGGTTCCGGCAAAATCGAGCTGACCGGCTCGCTGGGCGACGTGATGAAGGAGAGCGCCCACCTGGCCGTCACCTACGCGCGGGTACACGCGCAGCAGTACGGCATTGCGGCGGATGTGTTCAAAAATTCCGACGTACATATCCATGCGCCGGAGGGCGCGGTGCCCAAGGACGGGCCTTCGGCCGGCGTTACGCTGACCACGGCGCTGATCTCGGCGCTGTCCGGCCTGCCGGTGCGCCACGACCTGGCCATGACCGGCGAGATCACGCTGCACGGCAGCGTGCTGGCCATCGGCGGGCTGAAGGAAAAGAGCATGGCCGCCTACCGCGAAGGCATTTCGACCGTGCTGATCCCCAAAGACAACACCCCCGACCTGTACGAGGTGGACGATGAGGTAAAGAAAGCCGTGCATTTTGTGCCGGTGAGCGACCTTTCGCAGGTGCTCAAGCAGGCGCTGATCCGCCCGGCGCACAGCGCCCCGCGCGCCGTTACCGGCGTGCCGGCCGCCACCCAGCTGATCGCCACCGACACGAGCGCCGCCAAAGAGCCGGCCGCCGTGATGTGATAAAGGGTACCGTATGAATTACCAACGCAACGAGTTCCTGGCCTCCTACGGCATTTCCAGCCAGCTGCCCGCGCCTGCCGGGCCGGAGTTTGCTTTTTCCGGCCGGTCGAACGTGGGCAAGTCGAGCCTGATCAACCGCCTGTGCGCCCGCAAAAACCTGGCGCGGGTCAGCTCCACGCCGGGCAAGACGGCCACCATCAACTTTTACCGCGTGGATACGGCTTATTTTGTCGATCTGCCGGGGTACGGGTTCGCCCGCGTTTCGGCGGCCGAGCGCGCGCGGTGGGACGAGCTGATCAACGGTTATTTTGCCGCCCCCCGCCCGCTGGCGCTGCTTTTGCAGCTGCTGGACTGCCGCCACGACCCCAGCGCCGACGACAAACAGATGCTTGAATACCTGCGCTACCACGGCATCCCGTTCGTGGCGGTGCTGACCAAGGCAGAAAAGCTGAAAAAAGCGGAGCTGGCCGCCTGCCGCGCCCGGTTCGAAAGCCTGTGCGCGCCCTACGGCTGCCGCGGCGTCTACCTGACCAGCGCCGCGAAAGGCCTGGGCATCGAGGAGCTGCGCGCCTGCCTGGACGCCGCTGCCGCCGCAGCCGAGGAACCGACCGATGGCGTATAACGAGTTTGCCTATTATTACGACGAGTTCAACACCGAAGCCGACTACGACGCGCTGTACCGCTATGTGGCCGGCGAGCTGGCCGCCCACGGCGTGACCGGCGGGCTGCTGGCAGACCTGGGCTGCGGCACCGGCGAACTGACGCTGATGCTGGCCCAGGCGGGGTACGATGTGATCGGGGTGGACCAGTCGGAGGAGATGCTCAGCGTGGTGCGCGAGAAAGCGGACGAGCTGGGCCTGGGCGGGCGGCTGCTTTTGCTGCGGCAGGACATTTTGCGGCTGGACCTGTACGGCACCATCCGCGCGGCGGTGTCCACCTTTGACACGTTCAGCCACATCGGCCCGCTGCCGCGGTTTGAACAGGCCATTGCCAAAGCCGCCTTTTTTATGGAAAAGGGCGGGGTGTTCGTGTTTGACCTGAACACCCCGTACAAGCACGCGCAGGTGCTGGCCGGGCAGACCTTTACGGTGGACGCCGGGGACGCCGTGTGCCGCTGGCACAGCGATTACTGCGCGGCGGATGGCCGGGTGGACATGACCGTTGCGGTGACCGACCGCGAGAGCGGCGAAAGCTGGCAGGAGCGCTTTTCCGAATACGGCTATGCGCTGGAAACGGTGGCCGCGCTGCTGGACCGCTACGGCTTTGCGCTGGCACGCACGGCGGACGGCGAGGACTTTGGCCCCGTGCGGCCGGACAGCCAGCGCTGGATCCTGACCGCCGTCAAGCGCTATACCCAGCAGCAAAAAGGAGAAGAAAACGAATGAGCGAACAGAATCTTTTGCGCGGCATATCGGAAAACGGCGGCGTGGTGTTTTACGGCGTGGATTCCACCGCCATCGTGCGCGAGATGGAGCGCCTGCACAAAACCAGCGCCGTGACCACCGCCGCGCTGGGCCGCCTGCTGACGGCCGCCGCCATGATGGGCGCCATGCTCAAGGGCAGCCGCGACAACGTGACCCTGCAGGTCAACGGCGGCGGCCCGGCCGGCCGCCTGCTGGCCGTGGCGGACGGCAGCGGCCATGTAAAGGGCTATGTGCAGCACCCGGTGGTGGAACTGCCGCCGCGCGCCGACGGCCACCTGGACGTGGGGGCCGCCGTGGGCCGGGACGGCACGCTGGACGTGATCCGCGACCTGGGCCTGCGCGAGCCGTATATCGGCCAGGTGCCGCTTGTTTCCGGCGAGATTGCGGAGGATGTAACCCGCTACTTTGCCATCAGCGAACAGACCCCCACCGTGTGCGCGCTGGGGGTGCTGGTCAACCCCGATTTGAGCGTACAGTGCGCGGGCGGGTTTATTGTGCAGCTGCTGCCCGGCGCGACCGAGGAGGAGATCACCCAGCTGGAAAAAAATATCGCCGCCATGCCTTCGGTCACGGCGCTGCTGGCGCAGGGCAAGGGCGTGCGCGATATGCTGGAGCTGGCGCTGGCCGGTTTCCAGCCGGACGTGCTGGACACCGCCCCCGCCGTGTACCGCTGCGATTGCAGCGAGGAGCGCGTGCGCCGTATGCTGCGCTCCCTGGGCCGCAAGGAGGTCGAGCGCCTGCGCGATGAAGACCCGCAGGCCGAGGTGGACTGCCAGTTTTGCGACAAGGTGTACCGGCTGGACCTGAACGAACTGCTGGCCGATTGGCCGGCGGGGGCCGCGGAGCCGACCGCATAAAACTTTTTTCAAAAAGAGAAAAAAACAACTTGACAAACGGCGGCGAATGCGGTAAAATAACATTCGTCGCCCGGAGAGAGCCGACACGCTAAACTCTCCATTATGCGGCCGTAGCTCATCTGGTAGAGCGCCACCTTGCCAAGGTGGAGGTAGCGAGTTCGAGCCTCGTCGGCCGCTCCAATTTGGGAGTTTAGCTCAGCTGGGAGAGCATCTGCCTTACAAGCAGAGGGTCAGCGGTTCGAGTCCGTTAACTCCCACCATTGTGGCCCGGTAGTTCAGTTGGTTAGAACGCTAGCCTGTCACGCTAGAGG
>CALWNS010000090.1 GCA_944382805.1 uncultured Gemmiger sp.
CCGTTTTGAAGTTCTGGCCCTCGGTCTCGGTTTTCGGCGGCAGTTCGGTCTGCGCGGCGGCGGGGCCGTTTTGCAGCCCTTGCGGCACGGCCTCCTGGCGGCCGGCGCCCTGCGCCTCCAGCCCGCGCCGCACCTCCCGGACGCGCGCGGCGTTGCCCACCGCCTCCTGCCGGACGGCGTCCGGCCCTTCCGCGTCCACGCCTTTTTTGGCCAGCGCGGCCGTTTCGGCCGTAACGCCCCTGGCTTTCAGCGCGTTGTCTATATGCCGCTTTTCTTCGGCTTTGTACCCGTCCGGGTCGATGTTCAGGTTTCGCTCCACATTGGAAAAATAGTCGTTACGGCCTTTCAGGTAGCTGCTGAGCTCCTCGCTGTTTGCCCCGCCGACCAGATGCAGGTTATCCATCACATAGGCAAAGCCGTGGTTGTTGTTGTCCACCTCCAGGCCCTGCAGTTCATAAAACGGGCCGTCCTGCGTATAGCCGCCGGGCGCCTGCTCGCACGCAAACAGCGCGCGGACCTCCGGCGCAGCGTTGGACAGGCCGGCGTACTGCACGGCGTGGTTGGCCTCGTGGGCGATCGTATCCAGCGCTTCGTAGGGGTTATCCAGCTTGGCCGGGTTCAGCTTGATGCTGCTGCCGGTAAACCCGCCGAACACATTCGCGTCCATCGAACCGTCCAGCACGACCGGCACCTGCTGCGGCAGGAGGCAGCTTTCCGTGTAGCGGTCGCACACCTCCTGGAGCAGCGCCCGCCTTTGGTCGTCGGTATATTTGCCCCAGCGGGCGGGGTTAAACTGGGCCATCAGCTGGGACTGGCTCAGTTCCCAAGCAGCTTTCCCGCCAAACGTAAACTCGCCGCCCTGCGCCGCCGCGGCGGCGGGCGCGGGGGTAAAGCTCTGGCTTGTATCCAGCGCAGGGACGGCCGCCGCGGGGGCCGCTGCCGGGGCCGCTGCCGGGGCTGCGGCAGGGGGCGAAGGAGCGGCGGGCGGGGGCGTGGTGCCCCCCTTTCCTTTACCGCCGCCGAACAAGGTGGAAAGAAACCCCATCGCCTACACCTCGCTCATGGTATGGGGGGCGGTATCCGCCCGGCCGCACAGTTCCAGCTGGCGCTGCAGCAGGCGGTAATAAAGCCCCTGCGGCCCGGCGCCGCGCAGGAACGCCGGTTCGTACCGGCGGGCTGCCGCCTGCGCCTGTTCGGTGCGGCCGGCCTGGCGCAGCGTGTCCAGGTAGACCAGCATATCGGCCGGGCCAAGGCTTTGGCCGGACTGTTCCACCAGCTGCAGGTACGCCTGGCGGTGACCGGCCGCTTTCTGCGGCTGGCCGGCATCCTCGGCATACCAGGCGGCCAGCAGCTGCAGCCTGGCGGCGGCCAGCGGGTCTCCTCCGGCCGTGGCCAGGCGGGCGGCGGCTTCGGCGCGGCGCAGGGCCGGGTCCGGCTGGGCTTCCCACCAGCTGCGGTAGGCCGGGTCCCGCACCGCCGCGCACACCGCCGGCGGGGCGGGCGCGTCCAGCCGCAGCGCGGCATAGCGGCAGTGCGGGCATTCCTGCACCGGGGGCAGCGCGCCCACCGGCTTTTGGTCCAGGCCGGTATCCTGTACAAACGCGCTGATGCGCACCGTTTGTTCCGACTCCTGCCCGCAGACGGCGCAGCGCACCGTTTGGCTCATCATCCGTGACATATCGCTACCTCCGTGCGGGGATTTACTCCTCTTTCCACTTTTCGATGGCCAGGTCGCCCAGCTTCTGGATATCCGAGACCACGGCTTCGATTTCCCGGATCACGCGGTCGGTATCCGGGGCGGGCAGCACTTCGTTGTAGCCGGTAAACACATGGTCCAGGTTTTGCTGGACCAGGAACTGCTTGGCCTTGTGGCGGATGTACATCACGCCCTCGCCGCCCTTGGCCTGCACCTTAAATTCCAGGTTGGGCTTAAAGGCGAACAAAAACAGGCTGACGATGTACTGCGCAGCCGCCAGCAGCGCGGGGATCATGGCCAGAAAAAACACGACGCCCATCGCAAAGTTGCTCCGCGAGCCAAAGTACAGCAGGGCAACGGGCGGGGCCATCATGCTCAGGGCCATGGCGGCGGCGCACGCTTTGAGCAGGTGGTGGCGGCCCAAGAACAGCGTGGCCGCCATGATGACCGCGCCCAGGATATAGACCAGGAAGAGCAGCAGGCCGGAATCACCCGCCCCGTTGGCGGGCAGCGCGCCGAGCGTGCCGAAAAAGGCGGTAAGGAGCAACCCCAGTATCATATCCAGGGCCATGAAGCGGAAGTTGCGGTTTACCTGGAAGCCGCCCAGCTCCGCGATGTTGAACTCCTGCTGCAGGATGGTCGAACCGGTCAGCGAGGTGCCCTTGGCGCGGAAGATCAGGCGTTTATTGGTCACCTGGAGCCGGCCTTCGGCAAACATGAATTTCAGGCGGGAGCGCAGGCGGCAAAAATCGTACTGGCGGATGGTGATCTCGCCTTCGTCCGGCGTGACGTTTTCGGGCACGATCTTCATGCCGCGCTCGAACTTACCTTTGGGGTCGATGGCCTGCTCGGCAAAGCCGAAAAACGTATCGACCAGGTTGGCGCCTTTCAGGTCCTGCAAATTCGGCGCCTTAATGTCAAAGCCCTGGCCCTGGCAGGTGCAGCGCTCCCCTTCTTTGATCTCGCGGCCGCAGCGTGTGCAATATGGCATTTTTATTCCTCCTTACAAAGCGTTGTTCAGACTAAAGCACGGCTCACAGGTAAAAGTTCAGGGCAAAATCCTCCAGCCCCCACGCGCCGTCCTCGTAGGTATAGTAGAACGTGCCGTAGCCGCTCGATTCCCGGCCTTCGTTGTTCACCAGTTCATTGTCCCAGGCGCGGTAGACCTCGCTGTAGGTAAAGTCGAACTCAATATCGCAGGTGTAGGTGATCTCGCCGCCGGAGACCGTCTGGCCGCCGGAGCTGTCGTCCCCGATGGCGGTGCGGGTGAACTGGTACAGGCCGGTGCCCTCCGCCGGCTGGACCAGGCGGTCGCGCAGCGAGGTGTAGGTCATGGCGGCGATGGAGTTCCTGGACAGCTGGATGTCGGCCGGCATTTCGCCGTAGGCCAGGATGGCGGTCATGATGCTGTCAAACTGGCTGGCGGCCAGCGCGCCAAGGTCCGCGCAGGTCTGCCCGCTGAAGGGGATGTCGTACAGCTGGTAGTTGCCGCCCTCCGGGTACAGGCGCTGCTGCACCGTCTCGCACAGCGGATTTTCGACGGTAAGGTCATACGCGGTGGTAAACAGGGCCGGCACACGGTAGACCAGCCGATCGTCCTCCACTTCGGGGGCGGCCAGTTCCAGCCCGTCCAGCAGCACACTGGAGCCCCGCGGCACCACGATCTCGTACCCGGTCAGCTGGAAGTCCGGCAGGACCTTGTAGTTTTTCATCAGCGGCAGGCCGCCGGCGCCCTCCACCACCGTGACGGACGCGCTGTAGGCCGTGGCGTCGCCGCGCAGGTAATAGGTAAAATCGAACGTGTGGGAGATGGAGTTTTCCTGCTCCGGCGCGTCAAAGCTGTACAGCGAACTGCTTTTCGCGCGGCGTTCCTCCACGCTGTAGTTGAACAGTTCCTTCTCGGCGTAGCTCTGTTCCCACATTTCCGCGAACTTTTCCTCGCTGGTAAAGGCCGATTCTACAATATCCAGGCAGGCGTAGGCGGCCGAGGCGTCCGAGCCCATCATCGCCTTGAAGTAGCGTTCCGCCACGCCCCGGGCGGAAAAACGGGCCGACAGCACGCCGCCGGCCACGGCCACCGCCACGATTTCGGCCGCCGCGCCCGCCACGACCTTTTTGTGCCGCTGCGCCAGCGCCAGCAGCTTGCGCCCCGCCGCCCCCAGCGCCGACAGTGCCGCCTGTGCCTGATCGGCCGCCTGGCCGGCCGCAGAGGGAAAGTTCTGGTTGTCGACCAGCGGCGCACCGCAAAAAGCGCAGTACTTGTCGCCATCCTCGTTGAGTTTACCGCAATTGGGACAATACATGGTTCGACCTCCTTCGGCTTTTTGTTCTCATTATACACAAAATTTTTAAATCTCGCAACAGCTTTTCTCGCGTTATGCCATGGCGCCGCGCGGCAAAAATGGCAAAAGCCCCACGCGCGGCGGGGCTTTTGCTATAAAACCGATCATCGGCATCGGGAACAGCGCCGCGCATTTCCTGCGCTCCCCGTTCCCGTTTTTTATAGTGCCTGCATCCGGCTTCTTTATTCCGCTGCCGCCGGCTGGCTGTACAGCGCTGCCAACTCCTCGTAAGAGTCGAACCCGTATGCAATATAACTGTCAGACGAATAGATCACATCTTCCTGCGGCACGTTTTCTCCAATCGGGCACTGCTCCAATTCCTCCCGGCTCAGCAGAAGGAACACTTTCCCTTTCGGTTTTTCCGTGCTGTGCGTCCTTTTTTGCAGCCAGGGGTACAACTCCTCCAGCGAGTTGGGCGCATCGATCGTCCACACTTCGATCTTTCCATCGGAAAGCTCTGTTATGACGTTCCCGTTCCAGAAGGTCGCAAACCCCTCCGTATAGCCCTGCTCCACCAGCGTCTTCTGCACAACGAGCCGCTCCGAACTGGTCGAACGCCTTATCTGCTCGGCGTGCCACCCTGCCCCCGGCAGAAGCACACACCCGAGGCAAAGGGCGAGCATTGCGGTGTTTTCCCACTGATGGGCGCCGCCCCGTTTGCCAAAGCACAGGAAAATGACAGGGAAAGTAAACGCCGTGACCGGAACCAGATAGCGGCCGCTGAACGCAAGACTGGTGAAGGACGTAACGACCGTCAAAACAGCCAGTCCGCTCAGATAGCTTGCCGCAAGGAAACGGTCGATCTCGTTGAAAATATCCTTCCGAGTCAAAATCGTATACAGGCTGTAGATCGTCAGGAGTATCAGCGCCGCGCAGCAGGCGTTGGCTATGATGTCGGTGGAATAAAGGTTACCCGTCTGGAACCCAAGATGTGCGATCAGGGTATTGATCATCTCCTCCAGCCGGTCAAACGAAAAGCCGGAAAACTTATACCACCCCATATACTGCGCAGATGGATAGCGGGCCGCAAGCACCTTGCTGTACAGCAGGAACCCGATGCCCGCCGAAAGCAGATCCCCCAAAACGAGCCTGACTAATGGCAGCCAGCGTTTTTTATCCGACTTCTCGCTCCACCAAAGGGCGCCTGCGGCCAAAACCGTTGGCAGGTGGTAAACGATCAGCATTCGGACCCCGCAAAGCCCTGTCAGTACCGACAACAGTACCGAGCCTGCCGCCAGCGCCGCCCTTACGTTCCGTTTCGCGCTTTGCACGTAGCTTACCAGCACAGTCAACAGCAGCAGTTCCAGCACCACGAAAGGAATGTAGTAAGGCACACGCAGAATGAATCCATACCAATCGCTGCAAAACGGCACGGCCCATATGAGCGCGAGAAACGGGAAACTGCGCGCCGCTTTCATTTTCCAGCAAAGCAGGAACAAGCTGCCGAACATAGCCGCATAGCCGACAAGCGTGCCCGCTGTCCGCACAAGGAGCCAATCCGCATCCAGGCCGAACAAGCGGAACAGGGCCGCCCAAACGATCTGCATTTGGAATACGCGGATCTCTGTGGAATAGTACCAATTGTCAAACAGTATTCCACCTTCTTCGGCAAGCAGCCTGGACAGGATCATCTCGCTGGCATCATCGGAGTTCAGTTCCACCGGCGCAAGCCTGTATATTTGAAACACCAACGCGAAAAGGCACAAAAAGAACAGCGCATAGCCCCCGATCGTAACCAGGTTCCTTGCCTTTAACCTCTCCATGATTCGATCCTCCCCTTGTGAAAATCATTTCCGCTTAAAGTGTAGCATACCCATCGGAAGTTTGACAAGGGATACAGCGCATTTGGTTTAGATAGCCCCGGAACTACCGTGATCTTCTCTCGAAATTTTCCGTCCGGCGTATGCTCACCACAGAAAAAGACCGGCGCACCGCCCGGAGGCGGTGCGCCGGTCTTAAAACAAGAAAGATTTCTTTTGCGGATGCGGGGGAACATTTCTCTTAGAGCAGCTCTTTTGTTTTACCGGCAAGATACAGCGGGATGTTGGTGATCGCGCCGTCTTTGCGATACCCGCGCTTGGAAAAGCGGATGGCGTGTTCGGGGTGACGGTCGGCGATATACCGTTTAAAGGAAGGCGCGGACTTGTCCTCGCCGCCCTTTGCCTCGATGGGGATGATCTCTGTGCCGTTTTGCAGCACGAAGTCGATTTCGCCGGTTTTGTCCGAGTAATAGCGAGGCTCCACGTCAAATTGACCGCGAAGCTGCTGCAACACATAGTTTT
>CALWNS010000091.1 GCA_944382805.1 uncultured Gemmiger sp.
AAGGTACCCCAGCGCCGCCGGCTGCGGCAGGCGCAGCGCCAGGCGGGCCGTCAAACGCCCCGGCGCGGCCTGCCAGCAGCCCGCCGCGCCGGGCAGGGCGGCGGCGGCCGGGCGGCCGGGGGCTTCGCTGTCCGCGGCCAGCGTGCCGGCCGCGGCGCAGCCCGCGCCAAAGGCGGCGCGCAGCTTTTGCCCCAGCGCGGCCAGGGCCTGCACGTCCGGCGCGGCAATGCGCCCGCGCGTGTCCGGCGGCAGGTTCAGCAGCATATTGGCGTTGGCCCCCACCGAACCCAGGTAGATGGCAAACAGCTCGTCCGCACCGCGCACCTGGGCGTCCTCGGCGGCATGGTAGAACCAGCCGGGGCGGATGGAGGTGTTCACCTCGGCCGGGTACCAGACATACGGCGCGCGCCCCTCCAGCACGGCGCGGCTGCCCAGGTCCTCGTCCCGGGTGGAGAACACGCGAGAAAACTTGCCGTCGTCGATCTTCTGCGAACGGGCGGCCGTAAAGGCCGGGTCGCGGAAGGCGGCGGGCACCACGCTCCACTCCGACTTGCGGCCGTGGCCGGCCTCGTTGCCGCACCAGCGCACGTCCGGCCCGCAGATGCAGATCGCCGCGCCGGGCTGCAGCGTGCGGATCAGATCAAAGTACGCCTGCCAGTTGTACCGCTGCACGCGGCCGTTGGGGCCTTCGCCGCACGCGCCGTCCATCCACACGCAAAAAATGTCGCCGTAACCGGTCAGCAGTTCGCGCAGCTGGGCCATGTAGAATTCGTCGTAGGCCGCGCCGCTGCCGTAGGTTTTTTCGTGCCGGTCCCAAGGGGAAAGGTAGACGCCGAATTTAAGCCCTTCGCGGCGGCAGGCCTCGGCCGTTTCGCGCACCACGTCGCCGCGCCCGCCCCGCCAGGGCGAAGCGGCCACCGTGTGATCGGTCGCTTTGCTGGGCCACAGGCAGAACCCGTCGTGGTGCTTGCAGGTCAGGATCAGCCCGCGCATCCCGGCGCTGCGCGCGGCGGCGGCCCACTGGCCGGCGTCCAGGTCGGCGGGGTCGAACAGGGC
Source organism: uncultured Gemmiger sp. (assembly GCA_944382805.1). Taxonomy (GTDB): domain Bacteria; phylum Bacillota; class Clostridia; order Oscillospirales; family Ruminococcaceae; genus Gemmiger. The sequence continues at coordinate 1,057 of CALWNS010000091.1, forward strand.
GGGGCTTTCGGCGCCGTCGCCCCATTCGCGGTCGGTGAACGTGTTCACGCCAAAGTGGATAAAACCGTAAAATTCCAGCGCCTGCCACGCCAGCTGGCGCGCGCTGGGCACGGTGGCCACGGCCTGGGCCAGCCAGGCGGGGGCCGTTTGGGTCTGCATTTCCATGGGGGTTACCTCCTGCATAAAATAGGAATGTTCCTGGCCGTATTGTAGCGCGCGGCGCGCGCGGCGGCAAGGGCATTTTTCATGGCAAAAAAGCTGAAATCGGTGCTTGCCAAGCGGGGCGAAAGCCCGTACAATGGGGGTAAGGACAAAAGCCGCCCGCGCGGGCGGACAATAAGGAGGCGGGATCATGAAAAAAATCACGCTGCGCCGGGCTTTGCTGGGGCTGGCCGCCGCAGCCGTGGCGGCGGTCATCGTGTACAAGCTGATCGACCTTGGCCCCAAGCTCCTGACCCCCAAACCGCCGCCGGGGCGCATTGCCCCGGCCGCCCAGGGCGGCCCGCCCGAAACGCTGATGGACGCTTTCCGCGGCGAGGATACCTGCCTGGTGGCCTGCGGCGAGGACGCGGTGTACCTTTTGCAGCTGGACGGCTTTTCGCTGGGCCTGCGCGAGTACTGGGGCAGCGGCGGTTCCTCCAGCAGCGGCAACCGCGTCGTGTGGGACAGCGAGGCCCTGGCCCTGTACGACAGCGCCAAGGAGGACGGCGAGTACCCCTTGCTGGGCCGCTATGATTGGAGCTGGACCATCGAGGGCGACGGCACCGGCTGCCTGACGCTGACCCGCCTGGAGGACGAAAACTCGCGGCTGCGCCTTTTGCCCGAAGCGACCGAGTTTTACACCATCACCCTGACGCAGCCGCAGGACCCCGAACCGGGCGAAGGCAAAAACCCGGTGGACCAGTACCATGTGCTGCGCGGCGGCAACCGGTTCGGCATGGGCAGGCGCACGCTGGGCGACCTGCCCCGGATCTACTTTGCCCGCCGCCAGCAGCCCGACCTGCAGGGCGACCTGAGCGGGCTTTTGCGCCGCTGGCGCGGCGATTCCGCCGTGCTGACCTTTATGGCCAACGGGGTGGACCCCTCGTTTGCCACGCGCGCCGCCTGCGCCGCGGCCGTGGGCATCCCCGATTACACCGGCACCGCCGAACAGAACGCCCGCCTGCTGGACGCCCTGGGCGCGGGCGCCGACCCCGAAAAAACCGAGTTTTTGAACTGAGCACCCCATAAAACTTATTATATAAAAAGGAGAAACGCTATGTCCCGCATCACCGCACCCTCGCTTACCTGGCTGGAGGACCCGACCGTTTTTGCCGTCAACCGCCTGCCGGCCCATTCCGACCACCGCTTTTATGTGGGCGGCCGCGAACCCCGCCAGCCGCTGGACGGCCGCTGGCGCTTTGCCTACAGCCCCTGCCCGGACGCGCGCCCGGCCGGTTTCTATAAGCCGGACGCCGACCTGACGGCCTTTGGCTCCATCGCGGTGCCCGGCCACATCGAAACGCAGGGCTACGACCGGCTGCAATACATCAACACCCTGTACCCGTGGGACGCCCTGCACCCGCTGGACCCGCCCCACATCGCCTGGGACGACTGCCCCGTGGGCAGCTATGTGACCGAGTTCGATCTGGACCCCGCCTTGCGCGGCGGGCGGGTGTGCATCTCGTTCCAGGGGGTCGAAACGGCGTTCTACTGTTGGTGCAACGGTCAGTTCGTCGGCTACAGCGAGGACACCTTTACCCCCGCGGACTTTGACCTGACCCCCTTTGTGCGCGACACCGGCAACCGCCTGTGCGTGGAGGTGTACAAGCGCGCCTCCGCCTCCTGGCTGGAGGACCAGGATTTCTTCCGCTTCTTTGGCATCTTCCGCCCCGTGTTCCTGTACGCCAAGCCCGCCGTACACATCGACGATATGTGGCTGCGCGCCGGCCTGGCGGCCGATAACGCCACCGGCACGCTGGCCCCGCGCATCAAGACCTCCTGCGCGGACCCTGCCTGCGCCGAAGCCTGCACCGTAAGCTGCCGCGTGACCGCCCCCGGCGGCGCGGTGCTGTACGACGCGCCGCTGGCGCTGCGGGCCGCCGGCGAGGACGAGGGCCGCCTGGTGTGGGAGGCGCAAGAGATCGCCCTGCCCGGCATCCGCCCCTGGAGCCACGGCGACCCGGCGCTGTACACCGTTACGCTGACGCTGCGCGGCGCGGACGGGCGGGAGATCGAAACGGCGCCCTACCGCACCGGCTTCCGCCGTTTTGAGCTGAAGGACGGCGTGATGCAGCTCAACGATACGCGGGTGTTCTTTTACGGCGTGAACCGCCACGAATGGAACCCCGAAACCGGGCGCGCCATCGGCATGGCCGATATGGTCAAGGCGATGGAGACCTTCCGCCGCAACAACATCAACGCCGTGCGCACCTGCCACTACCCCGACCAGACGCCGTGGTACGACCTGTGCGACGAAAACGGCATCTATATGATCGACGAGACCAATATGGAGACGCACGGCACCTGGCACAAGTACGAGGGCGGGGACGATTCCCGCATTTTGCCGTATTCGCGCCCGGAATGGCGCGACTGCGTGGTGGACCGCGCGCGCTCGATGTTCGAACGGGACAAAAACCACACGGCCGTGCTGCTGTGGAGCTGCGGCAACGAAAGCTATGCCGGCGACGACATCCTGGCCATGAGCCGCTTTTTCCACCAGAACGACCCCAGCCGCCTGGTCCACTACGAGGGCGTGTTCCAGGCCCGCCGCCGCGCCGGCTGCCCCGCCGCGTGGGAGGAAACTTCGGACGTGGAAAGCCAGATGTACACCGAACCGGCACACATCCGCGCCTACCTGGAAAGCAAGCCCCAAAAGCCGTTTATCCTGTGCGAATATATGCACGATATGGGCAACTCGCTGGGCGGCATGGAAAGCTACATCTGCCTGGGCGAGGAGTTCCCCCAGTACCAGGGCGGCTTTATCTGGGACTATATGGACCAGGCCCTGTGGCACACCGACGCGCTGGGCCGCCGCGTGCTGGGTTACGGCGGCGACTTTGGCGAACGGCAGAGCGATTATAACTTCTGCGCCAACGGCATCGTGTTTGCGGACGGCGAGGAAAAACCCGCCATGCAGGAGGTGCGCTACTGGTACGCCGACGCCGAGACCCGCGCCGCGCAGGACGCCGCCAACGCCGCCGCGGCCGCCCGTGCCGACGAGGCCCTGGCCGCCGCATGGGCCGCCCGCCCCGCCCGCCCGCTGACCGTCGTGCA
>CALWNS010000092.1 GCA_944382805.1 uncultured Gemmiger sp.
ACGGCCAAGGACCCGGCCAGCCGGGACGTGCTGGCCGGCGCGGTGGCCCGGCTGCTGGGCACCGCCCACGTGGACACCGGCGCGGCGGCGCTGTGCAGCGCGCGCCAACTGGCGGCCGCCACCGCCGCGCGCGATGCGCTGGCTGCCGCCATCGAAAGCCAGCGCCAGGGCCTGGGGCCGGACGCCGCCGGTGTCTGCCTGGCCGACGCGCAGCGCGCCCTGGCCGAGCTGACCGGCGAGGACGCGGGCGAAGCCACGCTGGACGAAGTATTTTCCACTTTCTGTGTGGGCAAATAAGGGAAAAGGGGGTTCGTCATGAAGCTGGTAATGACACTGGTGGGCGCTATTTTTACGCTGATCGGCGCGGTGTTCACGGCCGTGTGCCTGTTCCTCCTGCTGCCCAACCGCCTGGGGGCCTTTTTGACCGGGACGTTCGGCGGGCTGGGCGTAGTGTTCCTGGTGCTGGGGCTGTGTTTCCTGGTCGTTCCGCGCCGCCGGCAGAAAACGATCGCGCGGCTGCTGGAACAGGGCACGCCGGTATCCGCCCGCATAGAGGAGGTGGAGGTAGACCGCCGCTTTTCGATGAACTACCGCCACCCGTTCCGCATCCGCTGCGCCTGGCAGGACACGGCGAGCGGCCGGACGCATACCTTTTACAGCGAGAGCGTGTGGTACGACCCCAGCCCCTACCTGGCGGGGCGGCAGACGCTGACGGTCTACCTGGACCCGAACGACCCGCGCCGCTATGTGGTGGATACGGCCGGCGTGCTGCCGGCGGAGGAAACGCGATAAACCGATAAAACGAAACGCAGGATAGGAACCTATGGATCAGTTGGGAAGTTATGATGTGATCGTGGTCGGCGCCGGGCACGCCGGCATCGAGGCCGCGCACGCCGCGGCGGCGCTGGGCGCGCGCACGGCGGTGTTCACGCTGACGCTGGATATGATCGGCAATATGCCGTGCAACCCTTCGATCGGCGGCACGGCCAAAGGGCACCTGGTGCGGGAGATCGACGCCCTGGGCGGGCTGATGGGCCTGGCCGCGGACGCGACCTTTTTGCAGAGCCGGATGCTTAACCGCGGCAAAGGCCCCGCCGTACACAGCCTGCGCGTGCAGACCGACCGCGCGCGCTACCATACCTGGATGAAGCACGCGCTGGAAAAAACGCCGGGGCTGGACATCCACCAGGCGGAGATCACCGGCCTGGACGTGCGCGGCGGGCAGGTGTGCGGCGTGTACACCAACCTGAACGGCTACTATGCCTGCCGCAGCGTGGTGATCGCCACCGGCACCACGCTGGGCGGGCGCATTTTTGTGGGCGACGCCGCCTATGACGGCGGGCCGGACGGCACCCACGCGGCCACCGCGCTGACCAAAGACCTTTGCCGCCACGGGTTTGTGCTGCGGCGGTTCAAAACCGGCACCCCGGCGCGCGTACACCGGCGCAGCATCGACTTTGCCCGCCTGGAACGCCAGCCGGGCGACCCCGACGAAAGCCTGCAGCCGTTCAGCTTTTTGACCCGAGAGCCGATGCACAACAAGGTGGACTGCTACATCACCTATACCAACCCCGAAACGCACAAAGTCATTTTGGACAACATCCACCGCTCGCCGCTGTACGGCGGCAGCATCCAGGGCGTGGGGCCGCGGTACTGCCCTTCGATCGAGGATAAGGTCATGCGGTTCCGCGACAAAGAGCGCCACCCGGTTTTTGTGGAGCCGTGCGGCGAGGATACCGAGGAAATGTATTTGCAGGGGCTTTCCTCCAGCCTGCCGGAGGCCGTGCAGAACGCCATGTACCGCACGATCCGCGGCTTTGAGCGCCTGGAGATCATGCGCCCGGCTTATGCCATCGAATACGACTGCGTGGACCCCACCACGCTGTACCCCACGCTGGAGAGCAAGGCGGTGCGCGGGGTCTACGGCGCGGGGCAGTTCAACGGCACCTCCGGCTACGAGGAGGCCGCCGCCCAGGGCCTGCTGGCCGGGCTGAACGCCGCGCGCCGCGCGCAGGGGCGCAGCGAACTGGTGCTGGCGCGCCACACGAGCTACCTGGGCACGCTGGTGGACGACCTGGTGACCAAGGGCGTGCTGGACCCCTACCGCATGATGACCAGCCGCAGCGAATACCGCCTGAGCCTGCGGCAGGATAACGCCGACGAACGCCTGACCCCCACGGGGCGGGAGTACGGCCTGGTGGACGATGCGCGCTGGGCGGTGTTCTGCCGCGACCGGGCCACCAAACAGGCCGAGCTGGAACGCCTGCAGCGCACCAAGGTGCCGCTGGCCGACCTGCGGGCGGCGGCCGCCGCCCGCGGGCTGGACACCGCCGCCCTGGGCGAAAGCGGCGGCACGGCGGCGGAGCTTTTGCGCCGGCCCGGCGTGAGCTATGAGCTGGTTGCGGATGTGATCGGCCGCGGCGCGGACGTAAGCCCCGCCATGGCGCTGCGCATCGAGACCGAGATCCGCTACGCCGGCTACATCGCGCGCGAGCAGCGCGCCATCAAAGAGGTGCAGCGGCACGAAAACATCGCCATCCCGGCCGGGCTGGACTATGCCGCGCTGCACACGCTGACGCTGGAGGCGCGCGAAAAGCTGCAGGCCATCCGCCCGCGCACGCTGGCGCAGGCCGGGCGCATCCCCGGCGTTTCGCCCAGCGACGTGGCCCAGCTGAGCCTGGCCGTGCTGCGCTGCCAAAACGAAAAAGCGAAAGACGAGGCCCCGACATGATCGACAAAGAACGCCTGGCGCGCAAGTGCGCCGCCTACGGCATTGCGCTGAGCGCAGAGCAGCTGGAACAGCTGGACCGCTACGCGCAGCTGCTGGTGGAATACAACCAAAAAGTCAACCTGACGGCCATCACCGCGCCGCAGGGCATCGAGGACCGCCATTTTGCCGACAGCCTGCTGCTGGCCGCCCAGCCGGAGGTGCAGGGCGCGCTGGTGGACGTGGGCACGGGGGCCGGGTTCCCCGGCATCGTGGCCAAAATCTACAAGCCCGGCCTGGCGCTGACGCTGATGGAGCCGACCGGCAAGCGGGTGGAGTTTTTGCGCTATGCCTGCGCCGAGCTGGGCCTGCAGGGCGTGGAATTTGCCAAGGAACGCGCCGAGGAGGCCGCCCGCAAAGCCTGGCGCGAACGCTACGACCTGGCCGCGGCGCGCGCCGTGGCCGCGCTGCCCGCGCTGTGCGAATACTGCCTGCCGCTGGTGCGCGTGGGCGGGCGGTTCATCGCCATGAAAGGCCCCGACGCCCCCGCCGAGTGCGCGGCCGCCGCCGGCGCACTGCGCCGCCTGGGCGGCCGCCTGGTGGAAACGCGCAGCTTTACCCTGCCGGACGGCAGCGCCCGCTGCCTGGTGGTGTGCGAGAAAGTCTCCCCCACCCCCGCCGCCTACCCGCGCAACGGCGGCAAGATCGCCAAAAAACCGCTGTAAAGCGCCCCGCCCCCGCTGCGGCATTCTCGCAGCGGGGGCGGGGCTTTCTTATGAAGCGTTCAGGGTCGTTTGCCAGCGGCCGGTGCGGTAGCGCAGCCAGGAGATGAGCACGTTGGCCAGCCAGCCCACCGGCACGGCGTACCAGACCATCGGCAGGCCGAACACCGGCGCCAGCGCCACCGAGAGCGCCACGCGCAGGCCCAGGTTGACCAGGTTGGCCACGGTGAACACGGCCATATCCCCCGCGCCGCGCAGCAGCCCGTCGGTAACGGCCTTGGCGCCCAGCAAAAAGTAAAAGCAGCCGGTGAACCGGGTACAGGCCACGCCGGCGGCATAGGCCGCGGCGGTGCCTTCGCCGCCCAAAAACAGCCCGATCAGCCCGCGCGCGCCCAGCTGGGTGACGGCGCACAGCGCCACGGCCACGCCGCCCACCAGGCACAGGCAGGTGCGGTAGCCGCGGCGCACGCGCTGCGGCTGGCCGGCGCCGAGGTTCTGCGCCGTATAGGGCGAAACGGCGTTGCCCAGCGCCAGCAGCGGCACCAGGCAGACGCTTTCGATGCGGGAGGCGGCCGAGTAGCCGGCCAGCATCTGCGCGCCGAAGCTGTTGACCACCGACTGCACCAGCATCATGCCGATGGAAACGGTGCTTTGCTGCAAAATGGACGGCAGCGCGATGCGCAGCATCCGGCTCAATTCGCCCGCATCGAACAGGCGCACCGGCGTGTGTACGGGCAGCGCGCGCAGTTCGCGCACAAACAAAAGGAAACTGGCCACGGCCGAAACGCCCTGTGCAAGCAGCGTGGCCCAGGCCGCGCCGGCCACCCCCATGCCCAGGCCCGCCACGGCCACCAGGTCCAGCCCCACGTTGAGCAGCGAGGAAAAGATGAGCAGCACCAGCGGGATGCGGCTGCGGCCCAGGGCGTTGAACAGCGCGGAGAGCACGTTATACAAAAACAGGAACGGCAGGCCCAGGAAATAGATGTTCAGGTAGGTGCGCGCATCGGGCAGGATCTCGGCCGGGGTGCGCAGCCAGCCCAGCAGCGCGCCGGAAAAAGCCAGCCCGAACACCCCCAGCGCCACCGCCACGGCCAAAAACGCCAGCAGCGCGGTGGAGGCCGTGCGGCGCAGGCGCTCGTAACTGCGCGCGCCGAACGCCTGCGCCGTGAGCACCGAGGCCCCCATGCCGCCGCCGATGGCCACCGAGATGAACACGTTGGTCATGGAGTAGCTGGCCCCCACGGCGGCCAGGGCGTTTTCGCCCACAAAGCGGCCCACAATGATCGAATCGGCCATATTGTAGCATTGCTGGAAAAAGTTGCCCAGCGTGATGGGCAGCGCAAAGGCGACCAGCGCGCGCAGCGGGTCGGCGTGGATCAGGTATTCGCGGTCAACAGACATGAAAGGCAGGTCCCCTTCTTTGGTATTTGGCTGCGGCAAGAAGCAGCCATACGATCATAACAGGCCGCGCGCCTTTTTGCAAGTGCGCGCGGCCTGTCTTTTTTGATGCGGGTTCAGGAGAGTTCGAACATCCCGTTGTACAGCTGGTAGTATTCGCCGTGTTGGGCCAGCAGCTCCGCGTGGCTGCCGCGCTCTACGATGGCGCCGTGTTCCAGCACGATGATGGCGTTCGCGTTGCGCACGGTGGAAAGGCGGTGCGCAATGACGAACACGGTGCGGCCCTCCATCAGGCGGTCCATGCCTTTTTCGATCAGCGCTTCGGTGCGGGTGTCGATGGAGCTGGTCGCCTCGTCCAAAATCAGGACCGGCGGGTCGGCCACCGCCGCGCGGGCGATGGCCAGCAGCTGGCGCTGCCCCTGGGAAAGGTTCGCGCCGTCGCCGGTGACCATGGTATCGTACCCCTGCGGCAGGCGGCGGATGAAGGAATCGGCGTTGGCAATGCGCGCCGCGCGCTCGATCTCCGCCCGGGTGGCGTCCAGCTTGCCGTAGCGGATATTGTCCGCCACGGTGCCGGTGAACAGGTGGGTGTCCTGCAAAACAAAGCCGAGGGAGCGGCGCAGGTCGTCCTTGCGGATGTCGCGCACATCCAGCCCATCAAAGGTGATGCGCCCGGCCGTGACATCGTAAAAGCGGTTGATCAGGCTGGTGATGGTAGTCTTGCCCGCGCCGGTGGACCCGACAAAGGCGATCTTCTGCCCCGGCTTGGCATACAGGCTGACATCGCGCAAAATGGGGCGGCCGCGCTCGTAGCCGAAATCAACATGGTCAAAGCGCACGTCGCCGCGCAGCGGTTCCAGCGCGCCGTCCGGCTTCTGCCAGGCCCAGCGGCCGGTCTTTTCGGCGCAGGCGGCCAGCGCGCCGTTTTGTTCGCGCACATTGACCAGGCGGATGCGGCCTTCGTCCACCTCCGGGTCCAGACGCATGGCCTCGAAAATGCGCTCGGCGCCGGCCATGGCGGCCAGCAAAAAGTTGCTTTGCTGGGTGAACTGGTTGATGGGCATGGCCGCCTGGCGCACAAAGACCAGATAGCTGGAAAGGCTGCCGATATCGGTCATGCCGTGCAGGGCCATCAGCCCGCCCACCACGGCCACCACGGCGTAGTTGATGTAGGAGATGCTGACCACCGCCGGCACCATGGTGGCGGCGTAGCTCTGCGCGCCGGTGCCGGCTTTGCGCAGCGCTTCGTTCTTTTGCCGGAACAGGGCCAGGTTGGCGGCTTCGTGGTTGAATACCTTGATGATTTTCTGGCCGCTGACCATCTCCTCCACATAGCCGTTGACATCCCCAAGCGCCGCCTGCTGGGCGGTGTAATAGGCCGCGCTGCGGCGGGCGCTGAAGCGGATGTAGGCGAACATGGCCGCGTACCCCAGCACCACGATGAGCGACAGCCGCCAGTTGAGCACGAACAGCAGCACCAGCGTGCCGGTAAGCTGGATAAAGCTCTGGATGGCCATGGCAAAGCTGTTGTTCAGCGCGTCGGCCACCGTGTCCACATCGTTGGTAAAGTAGCTCATGATGTCGCCGTGGCGGCGGCTGTCAAAAAAGCGCAGCGGCAGCGTCTGGATATGGGCGAACAGGTCGCGGCGGATATCGTACAGCACTTTTTGCGCCGCGCGGACCATCGTTTGGGTATAGCCGAACGCCGCCAGCACGCCGGCGCCATAGATAGCAGCCGTCAGGGCCACGCCGCGCACCAGCGCCCCCACGTCGCCCTGGCCCACGCTGTTGACCACCGGGCGGATCATGTAGGTGCCCAGCAGGTTGGCCAGCGCGCTGACGGTGACCAGCACCGCCACGGCCAGGAACAGGAACTTGTGCCGCCCCATATAGGAAAGCAGCGTTTTGAGCGTAAAGCCAAAGTTTTTCGGCTTTTTACCCGTGATCTGCCGCACTGCCATGCTCGCCGCCCCCTTTCGTCTGGGATTCGTAGGTCTCGCGGTAGCTCGCATCGTTTGCCAGCAGCTCGGCGTGGGTGCCCACGCCGTGGATGCGCCCGTCGTCCAGCACGACGATCTTGTCGGTGCCCATGACCGAGGTGATGCGCTGGGCAATGATGATCTTGGTCACGCCCGGCAGCGCGCGCAGCGCCGCGCGGATCCTGGCTTCGGTCGCGGTGTCGACCGCGCTGGTGGAATCGTCAAAAATCAGGATCCTGGGGCGCTTGAGCAGCGTGCGCGCAATGCACAGGCGCTGCTTCTGCCCGCCCGAAACATTCACGCCGCCCTGCCCCAGGTCGGCGTCCAAGCCGCCGGGCATCCGCTGCAAAAATTCATCGGCGCAGGCGGCGCGGCAGGCGGCCCACAGCGTCCCGTCATCGGCATCGGGGTCGCCCCATTGCAGGTTTTCGCGCACGGTGCCGGAAAACAGCACGTTTTTCTGCAAAACGATGCCCACGGCGTCCCGCAGGGCGGCCAGGTCGTATTCGCGCACATCGCGCCCACCCACCAGCACGCGGCCCTCGGTGGCGTCGTACAGGCGCGGGATAAGCTGCACCAGCGTGGATTTGGCCGAACCGGTGCCGCCCAAAACGCCCACCGTCTGCCCCGGCTCGATTTCCAGGTCGATGCCGGCCAGCGCGTATTCGGCCGCGTCGGGGTGGTACTTGAAGCTGACGTGCTCAAAGCGCACGCCGCCGTCCGGGATCTCGGCCACGGCGTTTTCCGGCGCGGTCAGCTCCACGGTCTCGTCCAGCACCTGGGCCACGCGGTGGGCCGACGCCAGCGACCGGGTCATGAGCAGGAACACGTTGGAAATCATCATCAGCGAGTTCATGACCTGCATGACGTAGCTCAAAAAGCTGGTCAGGCGGCCGACGGTCAGCGCGCCGCGCAAAATCATGTTCCCGCCCATCCACAAGATCAGCACGCAGGCCGCGTACATCGTCAGCTGGAAGGAGGGCAGGTTGAGCACCGCAGTGCGGAAGGTATCGCGGCTGACCCGCATAAGCTCGCCATTGACCTGTTCGAACTTTTCGTTTTCGTATTCGCCGCGCACAAACGCCTTGACGGCGCGGATGGCGGTCAGCGATTCCTGCACGACGTTGTTCAGCTTATCCATGGCCTGCTGCAAACGGATGTACAGCGGCGCGATGTGCCGCACCACCAAGAACAGCACCAGCGCCAGCACCGGCGCGCAGATAAAGAACACGACCGACAGCGCCGGGCTCATCATAAACGAGAGCGCCACGCCCAGCACCAGCATGACCGGGCCGCGCACCAGCGGGCGGAAACCGCCGTTGATGGCGTTTTGCAGCACCGAGACATCGGTGGTCATGCGGGTGATGAGCGAGGAGGTCTCGAAGTGGTCCAGGTTGCCGAAGGCGTAATCCTGCACGCGGGCGTACTCGGCTTCGCGGATGCGCGCGCCGAACCCGTAGGAGGCCCGGGCGGCGAACCGCGCGTACAGCAGGCCGGTGACGAGCGCCAGCACGGCGCAGGCGGCCATCTGCAGCCCGGCCGACAGGATGGCGGGGACGTTGCCCTGCGCCACGCCCACATCGATGATATCGCTCATCAGGACCGGGATGATCATTTCGAACGCGCTTTCCACGACCACCAGCGCCATGCCGATGACCATGTCCTTGCGGCAGGGGCCAAGGTAGCCGAGCAGACGTTTGAGTTCGTTCATGGCGCGACCTCCTTTTCCGCCAGCGGCCCCCGGCCGATCTGCTGCAGGTTGGCGGACACCCGCTCCAGGTATTCGACCAGCTGGCGCGCCTCGGCTTCGGTAAAGCCGCCGAGCATACGGCGGTCGATGGCCCGGCCGGTGCGCTGCCAGTCCGCCACGGCGCAGCGGCCTTTTTCGGTGATCTCCACCAGGCCGGCGCGGCGGTCGGTCTTATCGGCGCCGCGCACGACAAAGCCGCCCTTTTCCAGCGAGTCGAGCATACGGCACACCGCCGAGGGGTCCACCTCCAGGTGGTCGGCCAGGTGCTTTTGGCTGAAGGGGCCGGCCTGCACCAGGTGCATCAGCAGCCGGGGCTGGCCGGTGCCCAGGCCCAGCGCCCGCAGGTAGGGCCGCAGGACGTTGCGCTGCCGGTGTACCGTGCGGTACAAAAGCGTGTGGATGGGATATTCCATACCCGCCTCCTTTTGATATATCAATGATTGATATATCAATTTTATATCAGCTTTATTATAGCCCATTCCGTCCGCCTGTCAAGGCCCTTGCCCCGGCGGCCGCGGCGGGGTATAATAGGGGGTGCAAAACCGCAACGCCAAAACAGCCAAACCAAGGAGGACTGCCTTATGCCGTTTATCGATCTGCGCGTGGCCGGGCCGGCCGCGCCCGAAAAGAAGGAAGCCGTAAAAACCGCGCTGGGCCGCGCCATCCCCACCCTGCACAAGACCGAAAATTACCTGATGGTGCAGATCACCGACGGCTGCGACCTGTGGATGGGCGGGCGCAAGCTGGAGCGGGGCGCCTATGCGGCGGTGAGCCTGTTCGGCAGCGCCGCGCCGGCCGACTGCGAGGAGATGACCGCGCAGGTCTGCCGCATCCTTAAACAGGAGCTGGATATACCGGGCGAAGCCGTGTATGTGACCTACCACCCGGTGCGCGACTGGGGCTGGAACGGCGGCAATTTTTAACG
>CALWNS010000093.1 GCA_944382805.1 uncultured Gemmiger sp.
GCTGCCTGCGCTGTTCGTCAGCGCCGTGGGGTACTGCCTGCCCGCTTTGCTCAGCCTTTCGGGTATGGAGGGCGGCATCGAGTGGCTGGGGTTCTGGCCGCTGTTTCACGCGGGCGCGCTGCTGGCAACGCAAGGATACGGCGGGGCGGAGGGAACACCCTACAGCTACGGCTGGGTCGTGCTGTTCCTGCTGGCCGCGGCGCTTTTGGCAGCGGCGTTTTTGTCCGGCTTGCTCCGGGACGCCTACGGGTGGAAAGGGGCGGCGCCGGGCGCTGCAGGCTGAGCCAAGCACCCGCGCCCCCCGCCGGGGGCCAAGCAAAAAGGCAGGCCGTACAGCCCTTTTGGGGGCCGCGGCCTGCCTTTTATCTTTTCTGTTTTTACCCGCGCGTGCCCTCGATGCTGGAATCGGTGCTCCAGCCCTGCAGGTCGGTGGGGGTCAGGCTGTCGTTCCAGCGCCCGTCCTCCTGCGCGGCGTTCCATTCGTCCCAGGCGGCCTGGCTGCGGATGGTGGTGCCGCTGAGGTATTTATCGTCCCAGGGGTTTTCCGGGTCGGGGTCGGTGGGGTCCCAGCCGCGCATCGATTCATCGGCCGGGTCGGAGTAGATGGTGCCGGGCTTGCCCATAGGGCCGGGGTCCTCGGCGTCGTCATAGATGATGACGCGGGTGCCGATGTCGCAGTTATCGTAGATCCACTTGACATCGTTGACCATCAGGCGGATGCAGCCCAGGCTGGCCAGCGTGCCCAGCTGGTTGAACTGGTCGTATTCCAGGTCGTCCTTGTGCTGGGTGTAGTACGGCACGCTGTGGAAGAGGTAGGCGTCCCAGATGCGGGTGGCGTACTGGCCGTAGCACGGGCCGGACAGCAGCCGCCACTGGTAGCTGACCGGCGTGGCAAAGAAGCCGAGCGGCGTGCCCTCGCCGCCGCTGCACACCATGGCCATATAGGGCACGGTGTAGCGGCCCTCCTCGTCCAGGGTGTAGACCGTAACGGTGGAGGCCGCGCGGTTCACCGCGATCAGGTAGGGGTAGCCCTCCTTTTCGTCCACCTTGATGCCCTCGCTGATAAAGAACTCGTCGGCGCAGAGCTTGTCCATCAGCGCCTTGCCGCGCTCGTTCCAAGTGGCGGGGTCGGTCACGACCGGCGCGTCCTTGGTCGCGTTGGCGCTGGCCGTGGCCGTAGCTTCGGCAATGCGCATTTCCTCCTCGGTCATGGCGGGGGTGGGCGCGGGCGTCGGCTCGGCGGGCGTGCTGGGGGCCGGGGCCGCCGCCTGGGCGGATTCCGGCGTGGCCCCGTGGGCTTTGGCGGTGCTGCGCACCACGGCCAGGCAGCCCAGCGCCACGGCTGCCAGCACGGCAAAGCAGACCACGCCGGTCAGCAGCGCGCGGCGGCGCAGCTTTTGGGCGCGGGCGCGGCGGCGGGCGGCGCTGTGCGCGGGGCGGCGGCGGGGGTCAGGGCGTTGGTTGGGCATGGAGGTCGGCTCCTCTCTGTTTTGGTTTTTGTGGGTAGTATGTGCAGCGGCGGGGCGGTTTAGCGCGCGCCGTACTGTTCATGCACAAAGCGTTCCAGCGCGGCAAAGCTGCGCAGGACCTTTTCGGTATCGATACAGTAGGCCATGCGGAAGTAGCCGGGGCAGCCGAAGGTATCGCCGGGCACCAGCGCCAGGTCGTAGGCCTGGGCCTTGCGGCAGAAGGCGACCGAATCGGCCTCCAGCGCCTGGGGGAAGATGTAGAACGTGCCGCCCGGGCGCACCACCGTAAAGCCAAGCTTGCGCAGTTCGTCGTACAGCAGCTGCATATTGCGCTCGTAGACCGAAAGGTCGCTGGTGGTATCCAGGCATTCGGCCACCGCCAGCTGGATGATGCTGGCCGGGCAGTTGTGGCCGGTGCCGCGGCTGATCTGGCCGCACAGGGGCACGATGTCCGCCGCGCGCTCGCACCGCGGGTTCGCGGCCACATAGCCGATGCGCTCGCCGGGCAGCGAAAGGCTTTTGGAGAACGAATAACAGGTAAGGGTATCGTCATAGTATGCGGCGGGGTGCTGCTGCGGCGCGCCGCCGAACACGATCTCGCGGTATGGTTCGTCCGAGATCAGGAAGATGTGGTGGCCGTACCGCGCGCTGGCGGCGCGCAGGGTATCGGCCAGGCGGCGCAGCGTTTCGGGGCTGTAGGCAATGCCGGAGGGGTTGTTGGGCGTGTTGATCAGCACGGCGGCGGTGTTTTCGCCCAGCATGGCCTCAAACGCTTCGAAGTCGATCTGGAAGTCCTGCACACGCGGCGGCACCACGCGCAAAGTAAGGCCCGCGCCCTCGGCATAGGGCTTGTATTCGGGGAAATAGGGGGCGAAGGTGAGCACCTCCTGCCCCGGCACGGCCACGCAGCGCAGCGCGTGGGCGATGGCCCCGGCCGCGCCGGTAGTCATAAAGATATGGCCGGCGGTATACGCCATGCCAAAGCGGCGGTTCAGGTTTTCGGCCACGGCGGCGCGCACCGCGGGGATGGTGAGCGTGGGGCTGTAGCCGTGCAGGGCCACCGGTTCCTGCGTTTGCAGCAGGCGGATCATGCTTTCGGTGAACTGCGGCGGGCAGGGCACGCTGGGGTTGCCCAGCGAGTAATCGAATACGTTTTGGTAGCCGATCTCGGCCCCGCGGGCGGCGCTCCATTCGGCCAGCTGGCGGATGACCGATTTGCCGTTTAGCATATCCAGGTACGTTTGTGCGATCATGGTGTTTTCTCCCCTGTTATCGTCTTATGCGCCGGCCGGCTCCGGACCGCGGCGGATGATGGCTTCCAGTTCTTCGGCGGTGGCGGCCAGGTAGCGCGCGCCCTCGCTCTGCAGTTCCTCTTTGGTGCGGAAGCCCCACAGCACGCCGCAGCAGGGCAGGCCGGCGTTGCGCGCGGTCTGCACGTCGACGTTGCTGTCGCCCACATACAGCGTGCGGGCAACATCGGCCCCCAGCGCCGCCAGCAGCGCGCAGGTGCCCTGCGGCGCGGGTTTGACCGGCACGCCCGGCAGCTGGCCGCGCACGGCGGCGAACAGGTCCGTGCCGAAATAATCGGCCACCACCTGCTTGGCCAAAGCGTCCGCCTTGTTGGAAAACACCGCCAGCTGCACGCCGGCTGCACGCAGGCGGGCCAGCGCCTGCGGCACGCCGGGATACGGGGCGGTCTTGTCGCGCAGGTGCGCGCCGTAGTCGGCCTCAAAGCGGGCCAGCGCGTCGGCCAGCACGGCCGGGGCGCGGCATTCGGGCGGGGCCAGCCGCTCGATCAGCTTGGGGATGCCGTTGCCCACCAGGTAGCGGTAGCCCTGTACCGGGTGGGTGGGCCAGCCCAGCGCGGCGCACAGGCGGTTGCCGGCGTCGGCCAGATCGTCCAGGGTGTCGAGCAGCGTGCCGTCCAGATCAAAAATGACGGTCGTATACATGGAAAGTCCCCTCTATGCCAAACCCCTTGCCGGGGCGCCAAAATTCGTCATGTTCCTATTATACAACGCCTGTGTGCGCTGTCAATGCGCAGCGCTTTGTAAAAACTGGGCAAACAGGTGCAAAACGTACAAAAATGTGGTATAGTGTTTTCCATAGCAAGGGAGGCTGTGCGTATGGATTTTATCCTGGAGATTTTGAAGGCCGTGGTGTACGGCGTGATCGAGGGCGTGACCGAATGGCTGCCCATTTCCAGCACCGGGCACATGATCCTGGCGGAACAGGTGCTCAAGTTCCAGTTCAGCGCCGAATTTATGGAAATGTTCCGCGTGGTGATCCAGCTGGGGGCCATTTTGGCCGTGGTGGTGCTGTATTTCCGCAAACTGTGGCCGTTCTGTATAGACAACGGCGAGACGGCCGGCTTTGCGCGGCACATCCGCTGGCCGGTGATGCACCTGTGGTTCAAGATCATTGCCGCCTGCATCCCGGCGGCGGTGCTGGGCATTTTGCTGGACGACTGGTTCGACGCGCACCTGTACAACAGCGTGACGGTGGCCCTGATGCTGATCTTGTACGGCGTGGCCTTTATTTTGATCGAGCGGCGCCCCCGCCCGCCGCGCACGGCCAAGCTTTCGCGCATCAGCTACAAGCAGGCGATGGCGGTGGGCGCGTGGCAGGTGCTGGCGCTGGTGCCGGGCACCTCCCGCAGCGGCGCGACCATCCTGGGCGGTATGCTGGGCGGGCTTTCGCGGCCGTGCGCTTCGCAGTTCACGTTTTTCCTGGCCATCCCGGTAATGGCCGGCGCCAGCGGGCTGAAGCTGGTCAAGTTCTTTCTGGGCGGCAACGTGCTGGCCGGCGGCGAGATCGCCGTGCTGCTGGTGGGCTGCGTGGTGGCGTTTTTGGTTTCGATGCTGGCCATCCGCTTTTTGATGGACTATGTCAAGCGCCACACCTTTACGGTGTTCGGCTGGTACCGCATCGCGCTGGGCGTGGTGGTGCTGGCCGTGTGGGGCGTGCAGCAGTTGACGAAGTAAGCGTTTTTTGGTTTTTTGTTTTTGTGTTTTTGAATGTACGGCCTTGCAGCCGCCCAAAGCAAAATGCCCGGAGCCGAAGCTCCGGGCATTTTGCTTTGCGTTATATGGAGAGGAATCGGGAAATGTCGTTAGGGACCTTCAGGCATCAGCCCTTGGCATGGCGCTCTTCCAGGTCGGCCTTCATCTGGTTCAGGGTCTTGCGGTCCAGGTTGTAGATGATGCCGTAGCTGACGAGCGAAAGCACCGCCGCGAACAGGTACATGGCGGGGGTCAGGTAGCGCATATTGAGCGCGACCGCCGCAGGCTGGTTGGCCTTCAGGGCAGCGTCGTAGCCGACCCAGGTAGCCAGCACGAGGCCGAGGGAGGGGCCGACGCCCTGGGCGAGTTTACGGAAGAACGAGTGCATGGCGTAGGTGGTGCCCTCGTTGCGCTCGCCAAACTTCCACTCTTCGTAGTCCATGGCGTCCGCCATCATGGCGTAGCCTACGCAGGTGCCGAAGCCGTTGCCGACGGCGGCGATGATCTGGCAGACAACGAACCACATCAGGCCGGCGCCGTCCGGGGTGATGGGCAGCACGAACATGAGGATGTAGGCAGCACAGGTGACCACGCAGCCAACGGCGCAGCCTTCCTTTTTGCCGACCTTGTTGACCAGGGGCTTAATGAAGGGCATGAACAGGAACATACCCAGGTAGGACATCATGCCGACCAGACCGGAGATCTGCGCGTTCTTGAAGTAGGACTGGAACAGAACCTGCGTAGCGGTCTGCGCGCCGTACATACCGATGAAGGTGGCAACGGCGGCCAGGGTGGCGCCGACGGCGGCGCGGTTGCGGAAGAAGTTCTTGAGGGCGACGAGGACGTTGAACTTGGGGATGTCCTCGCCGGCACGGACTTCGGTATCCACGCGGATCTCGGTGGTGCGGATCATGAACTGGAAGAAGCACAGGCCGATGCCGCCCAGGATCAGGGCGAACCAGAACATACGGTCGCCCATCAGGTTGTTGGAGGCGTCATAGACCAGCATGGGGACCAGGATGCCGGTCAGCACGCCCGCGACCATGGAGCCGGCGCTGCGGAAGCTGGAAAGCTCGCCGCGCTGGGCGGGGTCGTCGGTGATCAGGGACAGCATGGAGCCGTAGGGAACATTGGCCACCGTGTAGAAAGCGTCCCAAATGATGTAGCCGGCCACGAACAAGATCATCTTGACGATGCCGTTCATCTGCGGGAACGGCAGGAAGCACAGCGCGCCGGCCACGGTCAGGCCGATGCCGCCCACGTTGATGTAGGCCAGGAACTTGTTGCGCTTATACTTGTGCTTGTCGGCGTCCACCATGGCGCCGATCAGCGGGTCGTTGATGGCGTCCCACACCTGCACAAGCAGCAGCAGGCCAGCCATCACCATCTGGTCGATGCCCATAAACTGGGTCCAGAAAAGGGTCAGGTAACCTTTGAGCGCAAAGCTCATGTTGCAGCCGAAGTCGCCGGCCGCATAGCTGAACTTATCCAGCCAGCCATACTTGCGGTGACCGGTCGCGTCCAGCACTTTTTCTTTTGCCATACACGAAACCTCCTTATTTACGCAGCTCTGCGGCAGCCGTGTTCCCCGCGGCCGCACACACACCGAGCTTACTTAGTTTTATTATATTCCCCGCCCGCCTGCGGCGGGAGGGGCACAGCCTCGTTTTTTGTGACATATCCCCTCAAAAATCAGGAGTCTGTTTTGTTCATTCTGCACATTTACCGAACCGTTTAACGGACTACCGCCCGGCGAAGCGCCGTGCGGCGCGTTTTTATTTCGGCATATATGCCGGTTTATGCACGGCAAATTTGTGAAATCTGTTTACTTTGCCGCCGACCCTCTTTCTTTTATGGAAAAATGTGATATAATATTAGGATGTATCACATCCATATTGACTGACCACCGATCATGCGCCCCGCGCGGGGCGACAGGGAGCGTTCCATGTACAAATCTTGCAAGACCGCGCAATCGGCCGAACGGCAGCGGCACATCGTGTCCTGCCTGCTGGAGATGCTGCGCGCCCGCCGCTGCGACCAGATCACCGTGCAGGACCTGTGCCAGAAGGCCGGCGTGCCGCGCAAATCGTTTTACCGCTACTTTGAATGCAAGCAGGACGTGCTGCTGGCGGCCATCGACTTTTACATCCAGGATTACGAAGCCTTCAGCCTGCCCGATATGGGGCCGGGCATCCCGCGCACCACGCAGAAAGAGTTCGAGCGCTTTTTGACCTATACCAAGCAGAACCGCGGCTACTTTGAGGCGCTGACCCGCAACGACCTGCTGGGGTACGCCATCTCGCTGCTGGCGGAAAATTCGCGCATGACCAACGCGGCCCGCCGCCTGATGCTCAACGCCGACGACGAGACCATCTAAACGCCTTTGTGTGCTACGGCATTTATTCGGTGGTCAGCGTATGGGTGGCGGACGGCTGCAAGGAAAGCGTGGCGGACATGGCCCGCATTTTGACCCAGATCATGACCGAACCGCTGTACCGCGCGCTGGACGCCGGCAACCAAAGCCCGTAATGCACAAATAAGCGGTGCGCAAGTTTGGGCGGCGGTGTCACACATCCCGCGTTCTGTCCGCTTGCGGGGGCTTGGCGGCAGCTCCTATAATAAAGGTAACAGCGGCCCTGTTCGGCAGGGCCTTTTCTGCAAAAACAACCAAAGGAGCGATGAATTATGCCTCAAGTGGTCAAACTGGCGCCGGGCGAACTGAAAGCCCTGCGCACCGTGGACGAGCGGCTGATGTCCTATAACATCGAGATGGCCGAAGTTACCGGCGGCACTTTCTGGAAAGCGTACACCCCCGGCCAGATCGCCGGCACCGAGGAATTTCCCCCGTCCAAAAACATTGCCGATATGGCCAATTCGATGCAGGTGTACCCGCCCATCGACCTGTACAACGAAAAACTGCGTGCGCTGGCGCGGCAGTTCGGCCCCGTGTGGGTGCGCGTGTCCGGCACCTGGGCCAGCAAGACCTACTACGACTTTGACGGCGCCGGCGTTACGCCGGAGGGCTACCTGAACCGCCTGACCAAAGAGCAGTGGATCGGCGTGCTGGACTTTGTGAAAGCTGTGGGGGGCAAGCTGCTGATCTCGGTGGCCAACTGCCCCGGCCTGCACAGCGTGGACGAGCCGTGGAACCCCAGCGAGGCGGAAAAGATCTTTGCGCTGAGCAAAGAGTACGGCGTGCCCATCGATGCGGCCGAGTTCATGAACGAGCCGAATATGCTGACGCTTTCCGGCGCGCCGGAGGGCTATACCGCGGCCGATTACGCCCGCGACCAGGACCTGTTCTTTGCCTGGGTGCGCGCCAACTACCCCGAGACCGTGCTGGTCGGCCCCTGCAACACGGGCGACGACGACACGATGGGCCCCGGCGGCGGGGAGGAAAAATCCGCGCACGGCGGCGGCATTGCCAACCTGATGGGCAACGTGGCCAGCTGCGACGACCTGATGGCCGGCACCAAGGAAAAGCTGGACGTGTACAGCTACCACTATTATAACGGCATTTCGGAGCGGCTGGCCTCCATCATGCCGGCGTCCCACTGGCAGGCCGACCAGGCCACGACCGAGGAATACCTGGCCGTGGCCGGCAAGAGCTGCCGCGCCAACCTCCCGCTGCGCGACAAATACTGCCCCGGCGTACCAGGCGGATAGGGGGGGCCCCTCCTTCGAGAGGCGAATGCAGGTCAACCGCCCGGCTTTCCTCTTCCCTCCCTTTTCCGCAGGTGAACTGAAAACGCCGGAAAGGGTTCACCTGCGCAGGCGGAGCAGGCGATGTGGAGAGGCACCCCCTTCGGGAGGCCCATGCAGGGCAACCGCCCGACT
>CALWNS010000094.1 GCA_944382805.1 uncultured Gemmiger sp.
CTTGCGGGTGAAGGCGTCCTTGCCCAAAAACGGCTCGTCCATCAGGTAATAGTCCGCCCGCTTGGCAAACCCGGCGGCCAGCTCCACCCGCGCTTTCTGCCCGGTGGAAAGGTGGCCGATGCGGTCGCTTTCGGCCAGGGAGAAAAACTGCAAAAACGCCGCGTAGCGCGCCGGGTCGAACGCCGGGTGCAGGTCGGCCAGGAACGCGCCGTACTCCCCCACCGTCATGGCGGGGTAGTAGCTGCCTTCGCCGGTGATAAAGCTGATCCGCTCGTACTGTTTGGCGGCGGGGCGGCCGTCGAACAGCGCCGTGCCGCCCCGGGCGGGCAGCAGCCCGGCCATCGTGCGCAGCAGCGTGGTCTTGCCGGCGCCGTTATCGCCCAGCACGCCCACGATCTGCCCATCCGGCACCGTAAAGCTCGCCCCCAGCAGGCCGACCGGCTTGCCGCGGCGGCGCCAGGTCTTTTTCAGGTCCTTGACTTCGATCATTGCAGTTCCCTCCTTTTATTCGGCAATGTCCGGGAAATCGACATAGGCGCTGGCGTTCACCTGCGTCAGCGCGCCGGCCGGGCCGTACAGGGTGTACCGCCGCTGCCCCCAGCCCCAGCCGCTGAGCTGGTCGGTCTTGAGCCGGGCGGTGTAGTG
Organism: uncultured Gemmiger sp.; assembly: GCA_944382805.1. Lineage (GTDB taxonomy): Bacteria > Bacillota > Clostridia > Oscillospirales > Ruminococcaceae > Gemmiger. The sequence continues at coordinate 646 of CALWNS010000094.1, forward strand.
CGGCTTGCCGCCGGCCGCGTCCTGCACGGTCAGGCGGAAGCTCCCGGCCAGGGTCCGCTCCTCGTACCCGCGCACGGTCCATTTCCAGACATCGTAGACCTCCTCCACCAGCAGCAGGCGGGTGCCGGTATCGTCCAGCTGGGCCAGGCACAGCTCGCCGCCCCAGCTTTCGCCCGCCAAATTGGTGGAGGGCGCGGCGTAGGGTTCGTTATAGAGCTTTGTCACCCGGCCGTTTTCCACCCGCACGATGACCAGGCGCTGCGCATAGTGCCCCTGCGGGCCGTCCGGGCAGAGGAACGCGGCCTCGCCCGCGCGCTGGCAGGGCAGCGGCTCGACCTCGCAGTCCGTTTCCGTATCCACCTGTTCCGCCAGCAACAAGCTTTCCTGCAAGCGGCCGTCCCCGTCCACCAGGTCCAGCCGCAGCGCGTTTTCGGTATCCAGGTACAGCACCGCCATCAGGCTGCCCGCAGGCCGGCAGCCCAGCACCCGGGCGGCGTTTTGCGGCGCGTACAGCAGGCTGATCGCCCCGTAGGACGCGCTGGCCCGGCCGTTGGGGCCGTCCGCCCCATCCTCCAGATTGTCGCGCAGGGCGGCCGTTTCCTCCGCCGTCAGCGCCTCGTCCACGCGGTAGACGCCGGCGGGCATCTGCCCGGCGCTTTCCATCCAGGCAAAGTAGTAGCTCCCCTGCCAGCGCGTGACTTCGTAATGGACGGCCGGGCGTTCGGGCAGGGCGTCCTCGTCCACCGCGCCCCAGTCCTGCCAGCCGCGGCTGCCGTCCCAGTAGGAATAGACCGGGATGGGTTCCGTGCCCGCATACGAAAGGACCTGGAACGAAACGCGGCTGCCGTCCGGCAAATAGAGCGCGTAGACCAGTTCCAGCCGTTCGGCCCGGCTGCGCAGTTCCGCCCCTTCGGCCGTGGCCGCGGCGTTGACGGCGGCCAGGTCCTGCTGCGGCACGCTCCAGTACTGCCCCCAGCTGACGGTGGCGCCAAGGTCGTCGGCGCGCCGCGCTTCGGCGTCCGGGTCCAGCACGGTGGCGCTGGCAAAGGCGCCGTCCTGTACGGAAAAGGTGGTCAGCGCGTTGGCGCTGTGGGTGACCGTGCCCTGCACGGTAAAGCCCTGCAGCGCCGTGGGGTCACCCTGCGGTTCGGCCAGGCAGGCGTTGAGCGCGCCGCGCCCCGCCAGGCGGAACACGGCCGCCGCCGCCAGCACCGCCGCGGAGGCCAGCGCCAGCGCGGCCAGGCTGCGGCCGGGTCTACGGGTCGTTTTCATGGCGTTCCCCCTCCTTTACAAAAGGCTGCCGCGGCGCAGGCGCAGCAGCGTCCATGCCAACTGGACGGCCAGCGCGGCGGCCAAAACGGCCAGGGCGGCGAACAGCGCCGCCGCGTAAATGGCATACTTGTGCAGCCCCCAGGCGGCATACACCGCCAGCAGCGCAGCCCCGCAGGTAAACAGCCACAGCGCGGCCGAGACCGCCCGCCCCCACCCGCGGTGGAAGAACAGGCAGCCGGACTGCACGGCCACGCACACGAACCCCGCCGCCAGCGCCGCCCAGCCCAGCGGGAAGGCGGGGGCCAGCACCTGGAACAGGGGCAGCAGGGCCGCCTGCGCATAGAGGGTGGTGGCGGGCACGGCGGGCTGCACGGCGGCGGTGACGGTCATCTGCGCGCAGTAGACCGTGGCGGCGGGCGCGGCGAGCTGCGAACCGGCGGTGGCCGCCAGCACCGCCGTGACCGGCGCATAGTACGCGGCGTACAGCACGACCTGCCAGGCCGTAAACGCCAGGGCCAGCAGCGCGCAGAGCGCGCTTTGCGCCGCCACCAGGTGCCAGCGCGGGCCGGGCAGCGTGAGCAGGGCCGTGCCGGTGCGCGCGGCCCCCGGCCGCCACAGCCCGGCCGAAGCGACCAGCAGCGCCGCCGCCAGCCCCGCCAGGAACGCGGGCGTCTGCCAGCAGGCGGCGTACAGGGTGGCGCAGCTGTGGCCGATGTTCTGCTGCAGGGCGGCCCCCGCCAGCAGCAGGGCCAGCTGCTGGGCGGCAAAAACGGCGCACAGCGCCAAAAACGGCTTGCGGGCCATCGCCCAGTGCCAGGCGGCCAGTTTGGCGATGCGTTTCATGGTCCTTCCCCCTTTACTCAAAATGCAGGCGCAGGGCTGCGATCTCTTCGGGCGCGGGCAGCCAGGCGTGCAGCTGGTCCACGTTGCCCCACAGCGCGCCGCGCCGGTTGGCCTGTACGTTCACGGCCAGCTCGGCCGCGGCGGTACACTGCCCGCCCTGCCACACGCGCAGCGTGTAGCCGTCCATCACCCGGGCGGTCACCGGGGGCAGGTCCTGCGCGTCCGGCGACCGCTGCAGGGCGGTCTCGTTGTGGGTAGCGGTGTGCGCCGTCAGCAGCGCGGCGCCCTGCTCGTTTAAGCCGGCGGCCGCCGCCCAGGGGTCGTTTTCGTCCTGCGGCAGCGCCGTGCCGGGCAGGCAGGCGCTCTGCGCCAGGCGGCCGCCGGCTATGCGCAGCACCCAGAGGTCGCCGTTTTCCAGCTGCAGGGCGATCTCATCCCCGCGCAGCCGCTGCGGCAGCGCGTAGTCCGCCCCCGCCTGCTGGCGGATGTCCAGCGTCTGCTCACTTTGCAGCTGCCAGTCCGCACCGAACAGGTACAGGCGGAATTCGCCCGCGGCCAGCTGGGTCAGCAGCGCGCGGCCGCCCCCGTCCAGCGGGAACAGGCCGCAGACGGCCTCGTCCGCGGCCAGCGGGCAGAGCAGCTCGGCCGCGCCGTACGGGGCGGAAAGGCTGGGCATCGGCGCGCCGCCCACCGTGGCCTCGGCCGGCAGGGCGGCCACTTCGGCCTTGCTCAGCAGTTCGGTGGCCAGGTACAGCCCGCACCGCAGCGGCGAACCGGGCAGCGGCCGCGCCACAAACACCGGGCTGTCCATTGTACCGGACAGCAGCTCCACGCCGAAATCGGCTTCTTCGTCCGCCACCAGTTCGGCCCAGGTGGCGTCGGTACACAGGTAGTCTCTGTTCATGCTCTCGGGCGCGCCCGGCTCGTAGCGGTAGGCGTAGAGGGCGGTGTGCTCCCCCGCTTCAACGTCGCCCAGGTCCAGCCGCAAGCTGCCCACCGGCGTGGTGCCGCGGTAAAAGTAGAGCGTTTCGGTCAGCTGCAGGCGGTCGCTCTCGACGCGGTAGGCGTGGCCGTACCAGGTGCGGCTCAGGCCCAGCGCGCCGCCGGTGGCGCTGGTCTCGCTCTCAAGGGCTTGGGCGTCCAGCGCGCGGGCGTCCTCCGGCAGGGTCAGGGCCGTGTTGGCCCCGGCGTAGGCGTAGCCTGCGCCTTCCGCCGGCTGCTGCGTGCGGCAGGTGCGGCCTTCGCCGTCCTGCAAACGGAACACGAGCTGCGGCCCGCCGGCCGACCAGGCGGCGTCCACCGCCGCATACAGCGTAAAGCCCTGCCAGGCGGCGGCTTCGCCCGCGGTGGGCGTAAACGTGAACTGCCCGCGCGGCCAGCCGAACAGGCGGAACAGGGTCAGCGCCAGCAGCACCGCCAGCGCGGCGGCCAGGGCGGCCAGCGCGCTGCGGTAGGGGCGCCGGGTCTTGGTTTGTTTGGGCATGGGTAAGGCCCCCTTTCAGCGTGCGGGTTCGGCGCGGTGCAGCGCCCACAAGGCCCACGCCGCGCACAGGGCCAGCAGCGCCGCCAGCGCGGCGGCCAGGCCCAGGGTGGGCGGCGAGGCAAGCGGTTCGTTCAGGCGGAAAGCCAGCCCCAGCAGGCAGCACAGCGCGGCAAAAGCCGGCACGGCCGCCGCCAGGCGGCGCACGCCGCGGTGGACCGCCACGGCCGGGGCCAGGATGGCCGGCACGGCCAGCCCCAGCGCCCACAGTGCCAGCCCCCGGCCGGTCAGCGGCAGCAGCAGCTGCACCGTGCTGCTGCCGGCCCAGCTCCACCACAGCCGCCCGGCGGGCGGCACCGTAAACGCAAAGCTGGCCGCCGCGGCGGCGTCCTGCACCGCCAGCGCCGGCGGGCACAGGACGAACA
>CALWNS010000095.1 GCA_944382805.1 uncultured Gemmiger sp.
TGGTTGCCCAGCAGATTGAATCGCGCTTTGGCTGTGCCGGGCTTGGCGTCGAACCCGGCGTGGACGATAGCGCTGTTGGCTTTGGAGGTGCCGGAGCAGACGTCCTCTGTGCGCTCCAGCAGCGCAGCCCGGCAGCGGTAGCGCGCCAGCTCCCGCGCGACGGCACAACCCACCACACCACCGCCGATCACGATCACATCATAATCAGTTTTAATCATGCGGAACCTCCTGTTCTGCTGTGCTGCGGTTTTCCCAGCGCGCCCAATACAATGCGCAGTCCACCGCGCGCCGCCACCCTTCCAACCGTTTGGCGCGGGTGGATGGGTCCATCCGGCAGGTAAAGCGGTGGTTGGCCTGCCAGATGCGGGCCAGCTCCTCCCTGCTGGCCCAGAAACCAACGGCCAGGCCGGCCAGGTAGGCGGCCCCCAGCGCGGTCGTTTCAATGCAGGCCGGGCGAACAAGGTCTACGCCCAGCAGGTCGGCCTGGAATTGCAGCAAAAAGTTGTTGGCGCTGGCGCCGCCGTCTACCCGCAGCGCTTGCAGGGGCAGGCCGATATCCTGCCGCATGGCTTCCAGTACATCCCGTACCTGGTAAGCCATGGATTCCACCGTGGCGCGTACCAGCGCGGCGCGGGAACTGCCGCCGGTCAGGCCAACAAACATTCCACGGGCGTCCGGCTGCCAATACGGGGCGCCCAGACCCGCAAAGGCGGGTACTAAGTATACGCCGCCGGTATCGGTACACTGGCTGCAGTATCGCTCGCTTTGCCCGGCCGATTCCAGGATCCGCACTTTGTCGCGCAGCCACTGGATGGCGGCGCCGGCCACAAAAACGCTGCCTTCCAGCGCGTAACCGCCGCCGCTGTCATCGCTGGCAGCCAGGGTAGTCAATAGCCCGTGGCGGGAGTCGATCGCCTCATCGCCGGTGTGCATCAGTAAAAAGCAGCCGGTGCCGTATGTGTTTTTGGCGTCCCCGGGCTGCCAGCAGCATTGGCCGAACAGCGCGGCCTGCTGGTCGCCGGCTACCCCGGACAGCGGTACAGCCGCGCCCAGCAGCGCCGGGTCGGTGACACCGTACCGATGACTGGACGGCAGGACCTGCGGCAGCATGGCCGCCGGAATACCAAACAGATCCAAAAGGTCTTTGTCCCAGCGGCGGCGGTGGATGTCAAACAGCATGGTACGGCTGGCATTGGTCTCATCGGTCGCGTGCAGAGAGCCGCCGGTCAAATTCCACAGCAGCCAGCAATCCACCGTGCCAAACAAAAGGTCCCCGTTCTTTGCCTGCTCGGCCGCACCGGGTACATTGCGCAGGATCCATTCGATCTTGCTGGCAGAAAAATAGGCGTCTGGCACCAGGCCGGTCTTTTCCCGGATACGCTGTGCCTCGGCAGGGGAGAGCTTGTCGATGCGTTCGGCTGTGCGGCGGCATTGCCAAACGATGGCGTTGTATACCGGTTTGCCGGTGGCTCGCTCCCAAACAAGAGTGGTTTCGCGCTGGTTGGTGATACCGATCCCCGCCAGCTGCTCCGCGCGGATACCGGCCTGGACCATCGCCTGGCGCAGCACAGCCAGACTGGAAGTCCAAAGCTCGATCGGGTCCTGCTCTACCCAGCCGGGGCGCGGGAATATCTGGGCAATCTCCTGCTGGGCGGTGGTGCAAGCATGGCCGCTGCGGTCAAACAGGATGCAGCGGGTGCTTGTGGTCCCCTGGTCCAGCGCAGCAAGATACTGTTGCATAGTGGCACCTCCTCGCTTCGCTCTTACAAATCGGGGTCAACCTTCGGTCATGCCGATCAGGTCAAACGGTTCGCAGCTGACGGTCAGCGTAAAATCGCGGGACCGGGGCACATCGAACCGCACGCGGATCGTGCGGTCGCTCAAATCGTAGTACCAGCCGGTCTCTGCCTTGGCGAACAGATCCGGCACCAGGAAACGGGGCAGGGGCCGGTCGCCCAACAGTACGCTCAACGCGCCTTTCCGCTTGCTGATCAGCGCCACGGTCATCCGCTGCAGCGCGGGTTCGGCCTGCCCGCTGCGCACGAACCGCAGCGTGGTACGCTCGCCTGCCTGCACGGTAATGTCGGTGCGGGCATAGTCCCCCTGTTCGAACCGGTCGCTGTAACCGTCGTCTTCGTAGTAAACGGCGGTGCAGTCTGCTTCCGCAGCAACCAAAAGATCCAGTTCATGTACGGTGTCGCAGGCCAGCTTACGCAGGTCGGGACTTGTGTAAAGTACGCCGTTGCCGCGCAAAAACATGGGGATCGAAGCCGGTCCCACCGGTACGGTGATGGTCTGCCCGCCTGCATAAGGACGCAGATGATCGTTGCAGTCGTACCAGGTACATCCGGCCGGCAGGTACAGCGTGCGTTGGGTGGAATTCGGTTCCACAACATTGGCCACCAGCAGCGCCGGGCCGAACAAAAATGTGGCCGAAGCATCGCTGTAGCAGGCAGGGTCGTGCGGGAATTCCCAGAATAGCGGCCGCAGCACCGGTGTGCCGTCTGTATGTGCGAGGTACATCAGGGTGTACAGATACGGCAGGAGCCGGTACCGCAGGCGGAAGGCCTCCCGCAGCAGCGGCAAAAGTTCCGGGTACATCCATGGCTGGGTCACGGTGTTGTCATTGTTGGCGGAATTCATGCAGAATCGGGGCTGGAAAACGCCGCACTGGATCCAGCGCAGCAAAAGTTCCGCTTCCGGCGCGCCGCCTGCAAAACCGCCAATGTCCTCGCCTGTGTTGGGCACACCGGATAACCCCATGCCCACGATGGTATTGATGTTATAACGCAGGCTGCGCCAGTCGGTCAGGTTGTCGCCATCCCACACCTGCGCGTAGCGCTGGATCCCGGCATAGCCGGAACGGCTGATGACGTAAGGCCGTTCATGGGGGTAGACCTCCCGTGCGGCCTCGCAGGCCACCAGCCCCATCAGGTTGCTTTGCAGGGGTTTGTATTCGGTCATAGCGCCGCCGACGCCGTCCGCCTCACAGCGGGCGGTGCGGTCGTCAATGCCGTCGTATTCGCAGTTGTCGTTCCAGATACCGCGGATGCCTTTTTCCAGAATACGCGCTTTGAGCAGCGCCTTCCAGGCGGAGCGCCCGGCGGGGGAAGTAAAGTCAAAAAAGCGTCCGGGGCCGCCCCACCAGCGCCCGACAGCCGGTTCGCCGCCGTCCGGCGCAAGTACCAGCGAACGCGGTTCCGCCAGCAGGTCAGGCAGGTCGGGGTGGCGGGCGAGCAGGCCGGGCTTCAGGTTGGGAACGACCTCCAGCCCGCGCTCGGCCATACGGGCAGCAAAACCTTTCGGGTCAGGGAAGCGGTCTTTGTTCCAGTGGAAGACATACCGCAAATGGTCTTCCTCTCCGGCGGAATAGCCGCTGCCCAAAAGGAAGTTGTCCAGCGGCAGATCCTGGGCGGCAAAGGTATCGACGACCTGCTCGATCTCACGGTCGCAGTCCCGTTCCAGCTCGCAGTAGTACATCGTCGTCATCGAAAAGCCCAGCGTGTGGCGGCGCGGCATGGCGCTGCGGCCGGTCAACAGGGTATACTGGCGCAGCACGTCGGCCGGGGTAGGCCCTAGCAGCAGAAACAGGTCGATGTCACCGCCGTCCGCCTGCCAGTAGCGGTAACGGGGCCAGTAGCCGCTGATCTCCTGCCCCATGTCAAACACACAGTCGTAGCTGTTGTGATAGAACAGCCCGATGGCCTCGCCGTTACGCTCGTCTACCTGGAGATAAAAAGGAATGTGTTTGTACAGCGGATCCCCTGTTTCGGGATCGCTGCCCAGCGCGTCTTTGGGATCCATGCGCATCCGCCGGCCCCGTTTGTCCAACGGCCCGTTCTTCTCGCCAAAACCGTAAAAATGCATATAGGTCGGATCGTAAGCGCTGTAATGGCTCACACGGCCCAGCCAGTCCCTCTCGTAAGCGCGGGTGGGCAGGTCGCGATAGCGCACGGCGCCATCCGGGCCGTACAGCGTACAGGCAAACGGTTCTTTGGTTATACAGAGGCGGCCGCCGCCAAAATCAAACTGCAGGCTGCCGTCCGGCCCTGTTTTGGGCGGGATCGCAAGCGGACGGATGCGGCGCCGTTCTGTACGCAGCAGCGCGTCAAATGCATCCGGCCAGGCCGTGGTGACCAGGGTGTAGGAATGTTCGGGGAACTGCCGGGAAAAACTTACCCGGATGCGCAGGATATCCTGCGTTAAGAAGATAAGGCGGACATCGGCGGTATCCCCGTGCAGCAGGGTGCCAAGCGCGTCCGTTTCGCAGGTTTCCCATCTGTGCAGAAGCATAAAGATCTCCTTTCCTTAGATTATACCGGATTATTTGCGGCGGCGCCAGCCTTAGCCTTTCACTGCGCCGGCCACCATACCTTTCATAAACTGCTTTTGGAACACGAGGAACAAAATCAGGACCGGGATCATCGTCAGTACCGACATGGCCAACAGGCTGCCCCAGTCGACCGCATACTGGCCGGAGAAGTTCGCCAGGGCGAGCTGTACTGTGTACATATCCGAATCGCGAATGACGACCAGCGGCCACATATAGTCGTTCCAGCGCCACAGAAAGGCGAAAATAGCAAGGACGCTCATGATCGGTCTGGCCAGTGGCAGCATCAGCCGCAAAAAGATCTTGGTCTCGCTGGCGCCGTCAATACGGGCGGAGTCCATGATCTCGTTTGGGATCGTCAGAAAATATTGCCGCACCAGGAATACGCCGGCCGGCGTGGCCGCCGAAGGAATGATCAGGCCCAGGAAATTGTTATACAGCCCAAAAGCCTTGACTACCTGAAATATCGGGATCATCAATACTTCCAGCGGCAGCATGAGCGTGGACAGGAAGAACAGGAAGATCGCGTTGCCGCCGGGGAAACTGTATTTGGCAAAGGCGTAGCCGGCCATCGTATTGATAACGACGGTCAGCACGGTGGCGCTGACGGCGACAATGGCGGTATTGCGGAAATACAGGCTGAAATCCCCGCGGGCCCAGGCGTCAAGATAATTCTCAAGCGAAAACTGCTCCGGCAGGAGCTGCGGCGGGTAGCGGAACAATTCGGAATCCGCCTTAAAAGAAGAAAGCGTCATCCACAGGATCGGGCAAAGGTAAATGACTACGAACAACGCCAGGATCAAGTAGGCGGAAAGATTGTTTTCCTTGCGGCCGCTGCGCCCCTGGATGGCGCGCCCTTTTTCGTCTCGCAGGACCGTGTTTTTCGCATTAGTCATCAATAGCACCTCCGTTGTTCAGTTTGAATTGCAACAGGGTCAGGATCGCCAGGATCAGCATGGTCACCATGGAAAGGGCGCTGGCATACCCCAGGCGGAACTTCTGGAACGCTTCTTCATAAATGTACTGTACGGCGAACTTGGTAGCGCCGGCGGGACCGCCGTTGGTCATTGTGATCACAAGACCGTACTGTTTGAACAGGTCGATAAAAGAAAGGATCATGACCAGGAACATCGTGGGTTTGAGAAGCGGCAGCGTGATGGAGAAAAACTTGCGCATAGGGCTGGCGCCATCTACCTCGGCCGCTTCGTAATAGGTGTCGTCGATGCTCTGCAGGCCGGAAATAAATGTGACCATGTAAAAGCCTGTGCGGGACCAGACTGTCGCCAGCACTACGACGGCCATGGCGGTGATGCTGTTGGTAAACCAGGTCACTTCCGGCAGGCCCATGGTGGAGAGCAGGTAATTGATAATACCGGTACTGTCGCCAAAAATAAACTGGAACAGCAAGCCGACAACAATATAAGAGATCATGGACGGCCAGTAAAAGACGGCCCGGAAAAAGCCGCGGCCATGAATGCTCTTGACAAGCAGTGTAGCCAGCAGCAGGGAGACGACCATGATCAAAGGCAGGCTGATGATCGCATACAAAAAGGTTTGCCGCATGGAGATCCAGAACCGGCGGTCGGTGAACAGCTCGGCATAGTTGGCAAAGCCGATAAAGTTCAGCTCGCCGATCCCGCCCCAGTCGGTCAGTGAATAGACAAGGCCGAACACGGCCGGTACGGCGATGAAAATCAAAAAGATCAGCAGGTTGGGCGCGATCATCACATAGGGGAAAATTTTCATCTCGGTAGAAGCGATAGAGGAGCGTTTGGCTTTTTTCATAGGGCAGCCTCCTTTTTTCTAGAACAAGGGGGCGCAGGGCAGCGCCCCGCGCCCCCTTGGGCGGTTCTGCGCAGGAAGATCAGTTCAGGTATCCGTTCTCCTGCATATATTCGTTCGTTTGGGCATCGATCTCAGCCGCCATTTCCTCCGGGGTCAGCTTGCCGGCCAGCACTTCGGGCCAAAGATCCTGCAAAGCCGTATAGGCGATGGTGGTGTAACCCGGCATACTCAGATCAAAGCTGGCGGCCGGCGTCGTGTTGGCCAGTTCGTTGGCAAAGACCGCGAACTCTTCGCTGCGGACAGGGTATTCGATATTGGCGTTATCGACCCGCGGCGAAACAAACAGGCATTCCTGGCAATAGCGGGCGTTTTGCTCCTGCGCTGTCACCCAGGTGATAAAATCAACGGCTTCCTGTTCGCAGCCGGTGCCCTTAAAAGCGGTGATGCTCTTGCCGCCCGGCACGGACGAACGGGTGGTGCCGATCGGCATATAGGTGACGCCCCATTCAAAATCCTGGATGTTTTCGTCATAATTCTGAACCATCCAGGTGCCGGCAATGTGAACGGCCACCTCGCCGGAGCGGAAAAGGTTGTTGGGATCCTCGCCGCTCAGCCAGATGCTGCTTACGGCCAGCCCTTCGTCAAACAGTTCTTTGGTGTAGTTGATGGCGTTGAGGCTTTCGGGGCTGGAAAGGTTGCCGCCCTGTTCGTTGGCAAGGCTGCCGCCGAATTCATACAGGATGGTGGCCCAGCGGTGCGAAGGGTTGTCAATGACCATGCCGTACTTCACGGCGCCGCTGTCTACCACTTTCTGCAGCGCTTGCTTAAATTCGTCCCAGGTCCAGATATCGTCCTCCCCGGTGGGGACTTCTACGCCGGCGGCCTCAAAGGCGGTCTTGTTGTAGATCATGCCGTTGGCCGTAACTTCGGTGGGGATGGCGGCGATCTGATCGCCGGCCAGATAAAGGTAATCGACCGAGTCCAGATATTCCTCCTTGAGCGCTTCGCCATCGACATAATCATTGAAATCGACCATGGCGTCGCTCAACTGGCTGATCGTTGTCTCTACACAGCGCGACATGGCGGGCGATTCGCCGCCTGCGATCGACATCTGCAGTTTGGTGGTCAGATCCTCAAATGCGATCTCCTGCAGGTTGATCGTGATGTTGGGGTGCAGAGCTTCGTATTCGTCGATCAGGCTCTGCATCACGGCGGTCTCGTTGCCGTCGGTCCACCAGATCAGGTCCATCTCCACCGGCTCCGCGTTGGAGCTGGTTTCGGCGGTGGCGTCCCCGCTGTTCTCGGCGGCCGCGTTCTCTTCGGCGGGGCTGCCGCCGCAGCCGCCCAGCAAGGCGGCAGCCAGCGCGGCGCTCAGGCCCAGTGCCAAAACTCTGCGAGATGTAGTGGTGCGTTTCATGTTTCTCCTCCTTTGTCGTTCAATGTCCGGCGGGGAAGGCTTCCCCTTAACTTGCTATCATTGTACCGGGCGGCAAAAAGGGAAAAAAGAGGGCATTTTACACATCAGGGTGGAAATTTTTAACCTTTGCGTGCCTCGGCCCGCCAGACAGCCGGGGTACAGCCGCAATATTTTTTGAATACCTGGCTAAAATAGTGCGGGTCGCTGAACCCTACGCGGGCCGCGACCTCGTAAGTTTTTAGCGCGGTAGAGGTCAGCAGCTGCTGGGCGTGGCGGATGCGCAGCGTAGTCAAATACTCCAAAAAGTTGGTGCCGCGCGCTTTCTTAAAGGCGCGGCTCAAGTAGCTGCTGTTGACGCCGCAGGCTTCCGACACCCGTTCCAGGCTCAAATCGTTCTCCTCAAAATGTTCCTCCAAATACAGGCACGCCCGGCCGATCAAATCGCACTTTTGCTCCGCATAACGGGTGATGGTCTTTACACCGCGGCGTAATACCTCGAAGCGAGCGGAAAAATTTTCACTGTCGGCCGTGTGCTGCCACAACCCTTCGGTCGGCATCGAAAGCTGCAAGGCGCAGCGGGCCATCGACCGCTGCAGCGCGCGGATGCGCTCCAGCGCCACGGCTTTGTCCCGCCGCATGGCCAGTGCGGCTTGTTCTTTGTCCAGCCATTCATGTGCCTGCGGCCACTGCCCCAGCAGAACGGCATGGCATAGCGGCTCCACCGGGGCGGGCGGGGCTGCAGGCGCGGGCTGTATAGCGGAATCCAGAACGCAGCTGGACTCGCAGAAAAAGCCGGCGTCCAGCAGCGAAAGGCAGGCGCGGTAGCATTGATGCAAACTGGCGGCGTCGTGGTAGACGGCGCTCAGACATACGACGCAAAAGCCCAGCGTTTGGGGCAGCTCTTCCAGGAGCTGCCGGGCGGTATGCGCCAAGCGATTGCGGGCCGTCGTGTGGTCGATCCCCTGGGGCAGTTCGCAGGTCAAGATCAGTTTTTCGCTCGCGCTGCCAAAGATCGGCTGCCATCCGGCTTGGCGCAAGGCGCGCTGCCAGAATTGCTGGCCTTCGGCCAGAATGGTGGCGGCGGGGCGGCTGGCGTTAAAGAACTGGATGCTCAGCACCACGCCGGGGCGGCGTGCCGCGGCTTCGGCCTGGGCGGACAGAGCGCCCTGGGCGCCGGTCGTCCCGTATCGCGCCAGATTGAACAGCATACTGGAAGTCGCCATCGTGCGGGCGTTTTCCATATCGGCCTGCATCTGCCGGCGCGCGGCGGCCGTATCTTCGTATGCGCGCTGCTTGTCAACGGCGCGGCGGATCACGGAAGTCAGCTCGCTTTTGTCGATCGGCTTGAGCAGGTATGCGAATGTGCCCTGCTGGATCGCTTCCTGCGCATAATGAAAGTCGGCATAGGCCGAAAGAAGGATGACCTGGCACTGCGGAAGATGTTGGGCGCAGTACCGAGCAATATCCAGACCAGAAGCTCCTGGCATCCGGATGTCGGTAATGACGATATCCGGCCGCAGTTGTTTCAGGATGGTCGAGCCGGCCACGCCATCGGTGCCGGTCGCGGCGATATAGCAGCCCAAACCGGCCCAGTCGATCAAACTGACAAGGCTCTGTATGATCAATTCCTCATCATCCAACACAACAACGGAGTAGGTGCGCATATGCTTCCTTTCTTTGGCGGCTTACGGGGCGGCTTACGGCTGTTTAACGGGGCGGCGGGACCGAAGGCGGCCGGATCGTCTTATCCAGCGGGAGCTTGATCTCGACCGCAGTGCCCCATTCGGGGTCGCTGTACATCATGAACACCGCTTCCTGCCGGTATACGAACCGCAGGCGGTCGATCACGTTCCGCAGGCCGATGCCCAAACGGTCGGCACAGCGATCGTCCCCGGCGGCATAGGCGCGTGCGGCGGCCACTACCGCGGCGGGTGCGCCGCAGCCGTCATCCGATACGTTCAGGTACAGCCACTTTTCGTCACGGAAGATCTCGATCGTGCAGCAGCCCTTGGTCGGGCGGTTCCAAAGGCCGTGCAATACGGCGTTTTCTACCAAAGGCTGCAGCAGCAGGCTGGGGATGGTCAGCCCGGCGCAGTCGGGGGACAGGGTGACACAGGTGTGCAGTAAATCGCCGCGCATGATCTGGTACAGCTTCAAAAAGTTTTCGGTACAGGCTACGTCCTGCGCCACGGTACAGAACCGTTGATCTGTCAGCTGCGTTTTTAACAAACCGGCAAAGGCAACGGTCACGGTGCGGACATCATCGGTTCGGCCCAGCTGGGCCAGTGCGTTGATGCATTCCAGCGTGTTGTACAAAAAATGCGGGTTGATCTGTTTTTGCAGCAAAGAGAGCTGCATCTCCTGGTAGGCCAGGTCGCTTTTGAGTTTCTGGTTTACCAGCTGGTCGATCTGGCTGCTCATCTCTTTGAAATTGGCGGACAGGATGCCCAATTCGTCCGATGTCTCGGTAGGCAGAGCTACGGCGTACTGCCCGTTTTTTACTTCCCGGGTAGCCTGGGTGATACGCTGCAGCGGCCGCAGGATCATCCGGCCCATCAGGACCATCACGGCCAATGTCAGCAGCAGACCGATCGTGGCGAATACCAGCGTGATCCATACAACGGTGCGTTCGGCGCGGAAGATCTGTCCCTCCTCCACAGCGGCCAGCAGGTAGCAGTTTTCCCGTATGACGGGCGTGCCGCATATAAGGTAACGCCCATAGCCTTCTACCGACAAAAAAGTCCCGTTCTCCAGCTTGCTTAGATCAAGCCCGTTGAGCGCCTGGCGGAAAGCTTCGGCGCTGTCCTCCTGGTTGCTGACGAATACATCGCTCTGGCTTTCATACAGCGCCAGCAGCTGGGCGTTTTGCCCGGCGATCAGATCCAGCCGGCTGCGCAATACATCGGCATCATACACAAAGGAAATATAGGCCACCACCTGCCAGTCTTCCAGCGTGCGCACGGCGCGCTGGAAGACCAGCTCTTCCTCAAAAAAGAAGGCGGTGACCTGACCGGTCGGGCTGTATAAGGCAGGGTCCATCTCGTCAGGCAGCTGGTAGTTGCCGGGGCGGTTGGGGGTGCGGATCCATTTGGTGATCAGCTTCCCATCCAAATCGTACAGATACACGCCGCCGATCTCTTCCATGGACATACTTCGCAGCGTGATCAGGGACTTTAGATCCATTTCCGGCAGAACTCCCTGCCGCCAAAGTGCCAGCTGTTCTTCCAGCACGCCGTCCAGCGTGACAAAATCGATCTGTCGCTTTACCGCATCGGCATTCTCGTCAAAACGGCGGCCCATCGCCTGGGTCAAATGCTGGTTGGCATCGATGGCATCCTCCAGTTCCAGGTAGGAGATTCCCACCCAGGTACAGATCCCCATCAACAGCACCACCGTCAGGATGACGGCGGTGGACGCCAAGCCGAATTTCCACCGCAGCGAATGGAACCGCCGTGCTTGCTTAGCCAAAATATTTTTTCAGGAATGTCAGGTAGCATTCCCAGTCGTAGGGCAGCAGGCCGTGGCCGCCGGTGCGCACATGGTATCCAACATCACCCTGCAGCAGCGGGGTGTCTACAGGCGGGAACTCGTCGCCCACCAGCCCCTCGCGGCCCAACAACCGCCAAACCTCGCTGGCCATCTGGGTGGCCTCGAACGATTTGCGCGGGTCGCACCAGGTATCCTCAATGGCATCGGATACATACAGCGGGCGCGGCGCGCACATGGCCAGCAGCATATGCTGGTCCACCGGCAGATCCTCTTCGTGATCGGCATAGGTGGCGTAAGTCGGGCAGGTCCAATGCGGGAATTGGCTGCTCATATCGCGAATATGTTCCCCGGTCTTGCCACGCAGCAGCGCCGCGCCGCCGCAGCCGCTCACGCAGGAGATGACGGCAGCCAAACGCTCATCTTGCGCGCCGCACCACAGCGCGGTCTTGCCGGCGCGGGACACACCGATCACGGCCAGCCGGGCATTATCAAATCGCGGGTCCTCCCACAAAACGTCGACCACCCGGCTCACGGCCCAGGCCCAGGCGCCGATCGCGCCCCAACCGTCCGGGCCTTCCCGCGGGGCGATCTCCATGATGCCGCGGGTAAAGGTACGCGGGCAGTCGTTGCAAACGTCGTTGGCGTGGATGAACACGGCGGCGTACCCGGCATCGGTCACCTGTTTGTACCCCAGGCGCTCGTGGCACCTCTCGCACAGGCCGGGCTCCACAAAATTCGCGCTGCTTGAATCAAAAACGTCGATCATCAAAATGGCGGGCTGGGGCGTATCCAGCGGGCGGTAGAAGATCTCGAACCGCATACTGCAGTAAGCCTCCCCTTTGCGGAAGAACACGCGATGGCATTCATACGCCAGCCCGTCTTCCAGGTTCAGGTGCAAAAGGGTAAAAGGCAGCGCTTGGTCCAGCTCGATAGCGGGGGTGCGCCCATAAATGTTGGCGGCCAGCATATCCAGCAGCTGCCGGCGTCGTGCCGGCCACTGTTCGGCCGTGGTCGGACCATTGAAGAGGGAAGGTATAGCCATACAGCGATTCTCCTTTCACAAAGGGCAGGTAAGATCCTGCCAGTCTGATTTTTGACACTTTTATCTTACAACATTCCCGGCGGGAAAAACAGGAGAGATATTTTACCTCTCTGCCGAATTCCTTTACATGGCGGCCATAAATCGAGTTTGCCGGTTCTATGTAAAAAAGGCAGGCCCTGCCGTTTCGCAGGACCTGCCTATCGATGGAATATAAGGGGGATATTTTCTTGCTATTGTGTGCGCTTGCCGCCGCTTCCGACAGGGCGGAGTGACCGGACCGCTATGGCGCAGTGCGCCTGTTTGGAGAGGCCGGTGACCGTTATGTTGACGGTGCCGGTCTGATTTATCGTTCGGATCCAGAACGCCGCACAGCCGCCGAGCAAAGGGAACTGTGCCGGTCCCAGCAGATCGGCCGGCCCGTCGATCGAGACGGTTACGCACTCCTGAACAAATGGCAGCGGGTTGCCCCATTCGTCCCGCGCATACACGGCAATGCGGGTGGCGTCATACGTGTCGCCGTCTGCGGCCAGAACATCGTCATCCGGCAATGCCTGCAATGTTTTGTAGCTGTGCTTTTCCCCGATTTCACGGCGGCAGACGACCTGCCCGTTCAAAATGCCTTCCAAAACAAGATCATTGGCATCCTCGCCCCAGCCGCCGGCAGCCTTTACCGCCGTGCCGTACAACTTGGCGAGGGTGGTGTGGCAGCGGGCGGCCAGCTGACCGATATAGGCGTAATCGTCCGCACCCATCACCAACAGGGTGCCTGCGGTCACTTTTTGAATCAGGAACGCGCGGAAAGCGCGGCCGTCCTCTTCCGGCAGGCCGAAATCCAGTTCCTTTTCCATCAAATGACCAACGGTGACCGGGGGGTGGGGCAGGTGGGGGAACGCGGAACGGTCCGGCGTGAAATCATCCACCAGCCGCCCGTTTTTGTACACGCGTACGGCATCGCAGTTTGTCAGAACATAAAAGGGGACCGTGCCGCCGCCGTCGCGTTCTCCGCGGCTGGCTCGGGTAATGGGCTCCAGAACGATCTCTTTGGTAGGGGATTTCTGGCTGCGATAGGCATATGCGGCATATTTGGGGTTGCGGAACATATCGCAGACACCGTGGTAACAGATCTTATCGCCGGAACCAAAACTGCTGTGGGTATTGTAATCAAAGGCACACCAGCTCAGCTCGCCGCACAGGTCATCCCGCGCCAGAGCCGCTTCCATCACGCGCAGGTGACGCAGAGCGTGCTCTACAACGCGCGATTCCTGGTCAAAACTTTTGGTGGGATACATATGGCCGTTGCTTTCGGTCACCAGCAGCGGTACCGGATGATCTAAGCCGGTCGTTTGCTTCTGCGGGCGGAGGACCTCCGCCTGGCCCGCATGGGTAAAGTCGTTATAGGTATAAACGTCCTCCAACAATTCGCTGCGGGTAATGTAGCGCACACCGCCAGTCTGACGGCCGGCATCCAGTTCATGCGCGATAGCGTTAGTCTTTTGGTAAAAATCGTGATCATCCTGGGATTCGTTGATCCTCACCCCCCACAGAATAATGGAGGGCCGGTTATAGTCACGCTCGATCATGCTCTGTACGTTCTGACAGGCTTGTGCCTGCCAGGCGGCGTTGCCGATGTGCTGCCAGCCGGGGATCTCCTCCATCACGAGCAGGCCCAGCTCATCGCAGGCGTCCAAAAAGTGGCGGGATTGCGGATAGTGGCTGGTGCGGACTATGTTGCATCCCAGTTCGCGGCGGAGGATCTCGGCGTCCCGGCGCTGTATGCGTTCCGGCATGGCGTATCCGTTGTAAGGCCATGACTGGT
>CALWNS010000096.1 GCA_944382805.1 uncultured Gemmiger sp.
CTGTTCACCGCGTTGATGATCCGGTTGTACAGCAGGATCACCCCGTATTCGAGCGAGCTGCAGTCGGACAGATCCGGGACGCCGTACTTGAGCAGCATATAATCCGCCGTGAAGCCGCCGATGTCCAGCACCACACACTTGCTCAGCGGCCGCAGCTGGCTGAACACCGTCATGGCCGCCGCATAGGCCTGCGGGTAGGCCGTGACGCTGTTGAAATAGACCGAGAACGGTTTGCTGCCCAGCTGGAACTTGACGATGCCACGGTCAAAGTATGCCTCGAAGTCCCGGTACTGCGCGCCGAAATGCGCCGGAGGCAGGCCGATAAGCAGATCGACAGAAATCGTCTGTCCCGGCGCGTAGGCCCCCGCGGCCAGCGCCTCATAGGCGATACCGAACAGCGTCAGCAGGAAAAACGATTCATCCTTGCCTTTGTCCCGCCGGTAGGCCAGTCTGTGTTCAGTTAGTGAATAATAGTGGTTATTATACAAAATGTATCCTTCCCCCAGTGCGGGACGCACATCGCTTTCCACCAAGCCGGAGACGAACACCTTATGTACCGTTTTGATTTGCTTGTTGCCGTGGTCGATGCCGATGACCATGCTGCACCTCTCCTTTGCGTGTTTTATACGCCGTTATACGGCGGGAACACATATCCGCAACACAGGGAAAATATTTTTTCGGGCTGTGTTGAGAAACGCACACGGCCCGTTATTTATGGGGCAGAACCTTGAAAAGAGAATAACCACCCCGCGCCGGAACGATATATACGCGGCCGGAAGGGCGCAGGAACCAGCCGGCGAGGGGGGTGGACGTAAATCAAAACTCATTTTCCGTCGTTTTTGAGACGGCACAAGACAGGAAACAACATTTACTCAAACCCTGCCTGTTTGCCAAAATGGACAGGCAAATCTCCCGTCATTCCGACATACGATTGAACCATCGAGGTGATCGATCATGAAAACCGAACATTATATCGTGACTGAGGTATTCCAATCGGCCACACCGCAGGCGCGCCAGCGCAACCTGCAGCGGCAGATGGAAGAGTATATCCTCACCATGCTCCGCCGGGAACTGCATACGCCGGCCGCACCCCTGCCTGCTTCCCCTTCTGTTGCCAAAAAGCATACATCCCCGTACAATACAATCGAGTGAGGATGTAGCACATCACAAAGGAGCGTTCCTTATGAAAGTTGCCATCTATGTCCGGCTCAGCAAGGAGGATGATGACGTCAGGAAAAACCCATTCGGCAAGCAAGAGTCCGAGAGTATCCAAAATCAAAAATCGCTTTTGATCCAATATGCTATGGACAGGGGGTATGACATCTACGATATTTACACCGATGAAGACTATTCCGGCGCCGACCGGGACCGGCCGGCATTCAACCGCATGATCCGGGACGCCAGCGAGCACAAGTTTGACATCGTGCTGGCCAAAAGCCAGTCCCGCTTCACCCGCGACATGGAACTTGTGGAAAAATACCTGCACGGAAAGTTCCCGGAGTGGGGCATCCGCTTCCTTGCTGTGGTGGACCACGCCGACACCGACGACATGGCCAACAAAAAGGCCCGGCAGATCAACGGTCTGGTCAACGAGTGGTATCTGGAGGATCTTTCTACCAATGTGCGCACCGTGCTGACGCACAAGCGGCAGTCCGGACAGTATATTGCCTCTTTCCCTTTGTACGGCTACCTGAAAGACCCGCAGGATCACAACCATCTGGTCATCGACCCGGAGGCCGCCGCCGTTGTCCGCCGCATCTTTTCGATGGCGCTGGCCGGTTACGGCGCCAAGCGAATCGTGCGGGCTTTGAACGAGGATGGTGTCCCCAACCCGACGCTGTACAAAAAACAGCACGGCATCAACTTTTACCACTATAACGAGAGCCAGCGCCCGGGGCTTTGGACCCCGGGGACCATCTACTCCATCCTGGCCAACCGTACTTATGCGGGGGACCTGGTCCAGGGGCGACACAAAAAGGCCAGCTACAAATCCAAAAAAACGCTGAATATCCCGCAGAAAGATTGGATCATTGCGCCGGGCACGCACGAACCCATCGTGTCGATCGAAGAGTTCGAGCAGGTGCAGCGCCAGCGCCAGGCGCGGGTGCTGCCCTGTTACACGACCGGCGTGGCACGGCCGCTGGCTAAGAAGGTCTATTGCGCCTGCTGTGGTTCCACCATGCAGGTGTACGGGCGGGGCCAAATCTACCGTTATCTGCGCTGCCGTGTCCGCACCTACCAGCCGTCCTTGTGCCCCAACCGTTCGATTCCGGTAAAGCTCCTGGACGCGATTGTGCTCCAGCGTATCCAGCAGCATTTGGACTGTTACCTGGACGCGCAAAAAATCGACCTGACCGAAATTCTGCAGCAGGCCGAAGCGATGCGCGAGGTACATGAGAAAGAACTGGAACGCCTGCGCCGTGAACTGCAAAAGCGGGAACACGCGCTGTCGGTCCTGACCCAGGACAAAGCGCACGGCCTGTTGGACGACGCCATCTTCCGGCAGCTCAACGCAAGCTATGTGCAGGAAAGAGAGGACTTTACCCGGCGTATCAACGAACTGGAAGCCGAACTTTCCGCTACCGCCCCGGACAAGGACGAAATGCGCCGTGCCGCCCACCAAAAAGCCAAAGAGCTTGGGCGCCCCAAAGAGTTGACCTTTGAATTGGCCAACGCCGTGATCGAGTCGGTGCGCGTAGGAGCGCCGGACCCCGAGACCAAACAGCGGAGCATCCAGATTTTCTGGCGGTTTTGAGAGGGGGCGGACAGTATGCTGAAAGCAGCGATCTATTGCCGCCTGAGCGACGCCGGGCCCGGCCATGCGGAAAACGAAGCCGAGAGCATCCAGAACCAGAAAAGCCTGCTGCTTCAATATGCCGTAGGGCATGATATGGAAGTGGAACAGATCTACTCGGACGAGGACTACTCCGGCACCGACCGCAGCCGCCCGGCCTTCCGCCGTATGATCGCGGACGCCGAGGCGCGCCGCTTTGATGTGATCCTGGTCAAGACGCTGTCACGCTTTACCCGCAGCGTGGAAGAATCCGAACTTTACCTGCACCGCAAATTCCCGGAATGGGGGATCCGGCTGGTCGCCGTGCTCGATGGTACAGACACCCAGGACGCCGCCGCCCACAAGTCCCAGCAACTCAACGGCCTGGTAAACGAGTGGTATCTGGAGGAATTGTCTGCCAACGTGCAGGCAGCCCTGGCCAGCAAACGGCAGCAGGGAAAGTACCTGGCGTCCTTCGCCCTGTACGGCTATGGCAAGGACCCGAACGACCGCAACCATCTGCTGCCCAACCCGGACACCGCGCCCATTGTACAGCGGATCTTCGCCTTATGTCTGGCCGGTTTCGGGGCTACCAACATTGCCCTGGTCCTCAACGCCGAGGGCGTCCCCTCACCCAGCGCGTACAAGCACGCCTGCGATCCGCGCTACAAAGCGCCCGTGCAGGCACGGTGGAGCGACGTTGCCGTTTTGGGGATCCTGCATAACCCGATCTACACCGGCGATATGGTACAGGGGCGCCACAAAAAGATCAGTTACAAATCGGACGGCGTCACCCGTCGACCGAAAGAAGCATGGATCGTCGTCACTGATACGCACGCGCCCCTGATCGACCGCGAGACGTTTGCACGCGCCCAACAGGTGTTGGCGATGCGGAAAAACAAGACCGGCTATGTGCCGCCCCACCGCCCGCTGGCGCGTAAGGTCATCTGCGGCGGATGCGGTACGGGCATGGGGGCCAGCGGCAGAAAGGATCAGCTGATCTTGCGCTGCCTGCGCAACCGGCGTGACCCGCGTCTTTGCAGTATGAACCGCATCCCGCTTTCTGACGTCGAGGAGATCGTACTGGACAGGCTGCAGGAGCATCTGGCCGAACTCTTGAACGTAGACCGCCTAACGCTGGCCGTGTGCAAGGACGATCCCCGCCGGCGCAGGCGCTGCCAGCAGTTGCACCAAAAGCAGCAGGAGCAGCGCCGGCTCGAACAAGAGGTCCGCGCGCTCTACCTGCGCCGCATCGAAGACGGGCTTCCGCCGGATGATTTTGCCGCCGCGTCGCAGCGCCTCAGCCAGCGCCTTTCGGTGGTCAAAAGCGAGGTGGAAACGCTTTCCCATTCGTCAGAATTGACAAATTCGGATGAACTGCGCCAAAAAATGCTTCCCTACTTGCAAGCCGACCGCCTGACCCGGGAGATGGCAGACGCACTGATCGAGCGGGTCACCATCTGGCCGGCCGAGGAAGGGGAGGGGCAAGCGCCAGGCAAGAGAAAGATCGAAATTTCGTGGAAATTTTAGTTTTGTCCGCTTCGCAGACGCCTTTGCTTTTGCCCGCGATTCCAAAGCGGCCGTCGGCTTTCTCCACGAGCTTTGTTCTGCAAAACCTGTATATTTATTCGTCAAGATATACAGTAAAGTGTGATGTGAGCTATCCAAGTGATTTTGGAAATTGTGATGCCGTACATCCATCCCCCGCCATTTTGAAGCCGAAATTTGCCAGATTTCAGGACGATTTTCCACATCCTTCCATTTATAGCAATACAAACCCTCTCTTTTCCCGCCTTTTGGCATTTTGAACAACCTATTTTTATCGTGTTATCGTTGTTTGTGCACACTTTATCCCGGGTGGCCGGAGCAGGCACTGCGCGCCAACATCCTGGCGCAGATCAGCCTGGCGCTCAACCGCGTATGGACCGAGTGGTACCCCAGCCGCGGCTATGCGTTCCACATCACCGGGTCGCCGGGGTACGACCAGGCCTACGTTGAAGGCCGCACGGTGTTTGCGGTGATGGAGCGGCTGACCGCCGAGCTGTTCAACACCTATGTGCGCCGCGCCGGCGACGCCGAGCCCTATTTTACCGAGTACTGCGACGGCAAACTGGTCACCTGCCCCGGCATGAAGCAGTGGGGCACCGTCGACCGCGCCAACGAGGGCATGAACGCGCTGCAAATTTTGCGTTACTACTACGGCGACCGCGTGCAGCTGGCCACGAGCCAGAACATCGCGGCCATCCCCAGCAGCTGGCCGGGCGTCACGCTGCGGCGCGGGTCCTCCGGCGTCAGCGTGCGCATTTTGCAGCGGCAGCTTTCGCGCATCGCCAAGGACTACCCCGCCTTTGGCAAGCCGGAAGCCACCGGCATTTTTGACGAAGTGACGGAGACCAGCGTCAAACGGTTCCAAAAGCAGTTCAGCCTGACGGCGGACGGCCTCGTCGGCAAGGCGACGTGGTACAAGGTCAGCTACATCTACGTCAGCGTCAAGGACCTGGCCGAGCTGACCAGCGAGGGCGAGAGCGCCGAGGGCGTGCAGAGCGCCGGGGCCTGGCCGGGCGTGGTGCTGCGGCGCGGCAGCACCGGCAGCGCGGTGGAGCAGGCGCAGTTCTGGCTTTCGGAACTGGCGCAGTTTGACAGCACGCTGCCCGACCCCGCCGTCGACGGCCGTTTTGGCGCGGGTACCGAGCGCGCGGTGAAAACTTTCCAGCAGCGGCAGGGGCTGGCTGCCGACGGCGCGGTGGGCCAGGCCACCTGGGACGCGCTGTACGCCGCCTGGGTGGATATGCAGAACGACCTGGGCGGCACGGCCTGGCCCGGCACGGCGCTGCGCCGCGGCAGCACCGGCATGGAGGTGCGACTGGTGCAGTTCTGGCTGCGGCTGGCCGCCGACAACTACGCAGCGCTTTCCCCCGTGGCGGTGGATGGCAGTTTTGGCGCGGCCACCGTGCGCGCGGTGGAGGCGTTTCAGGGGCGGTTCGGCCTGACGGCGGACGGCGTTGTGGGGCGTGCGACCTGGGCCAAGCTGCGCGAAGTCGCGCTGGCTGTGGCCAACGACATCGTGGAGCCGGACGCCGCGCCCGGGCAGTTCCCCGGCACGGTGCGCAGCGGCAGCCGCGGCACCGCCGTGCGCGCCGTGCAGTACTACCTGCGGCGGTTGGCCGCCTATTACAGCGAAGTTCCCACCGTTACGGTGGACGGTG
>CALWNS010000097.1 GCA_944382805.1 uncultured Gemmiger sp.
CCCCCGGGACGATGCAAGCATTGTCCCCTACAGAGCACGCGGCTGCCGCGCAGGCAAAATTTTGCGCCGGGCGTACAAAAAGGCCCCCTTGTCAAAGGGGGCGAAAGCGGAGATCGGGGGATTGCGTGGGGCAAGCTGCCGTTGATCAACGGCATATAACCTTTACGCAATCCCTCCGACCTCACTGCGCTCGGCCACCTCCCTTTGACAAGGGAGGCTATGTGCGCTCGCCGTTCACGCCCGCCGGGGCGGGGATTTTTGGAACAGCTTCAGGGTGGCGGCGGTCATCAGCAGGTAGAACAGCAGCAGGTAGGGGGCGAACAGCCATGCGCCCGCGCCCTGCGCCAGGGCGCCGAAAACCGCCGGGGCCAGCAGGATGCCCGCGTAGGAGGCCGCCATCTGCAGCCCGATGACCGACTGCGAATGCTCCGGGCCGAACAGCTGCGGCGTCAGGTGCAAAAGGTTGGGGAACACCGGGCCGTTGCCCATGCCCACCAAAAACAGGCCCAGCCCGGCAAACGGCACGGGCAGCGGCAAAAGCAGCAGCACCAGCGCCGCCAGCACCACGCCCTGGCCCGTGCGCACCAGTTGGCGGCTGCTCCGGCGGGCGGAAAGCACGCCGGCCAAAAACCGCCCGGCCGTCATGCCCAGGTAGTACAGCGTTACCAGGCCGGCGGCGGCGTCCGGCCCCAGGTCGCGGGCCTGCACCAGCCAGGTGGCGCCCCAGCCGCCGCAGGTCGTTTCCAGCGCGCAGGAACCCAAAAACGCCGCGCAGGCCGTGCGCACCCGCGCGCCGGCCAGCAGCGTGCGGAACGGCACCGCCCGGCCGCCGTCGCTGTGCAGCTCGCCGGGATGTTTGTGGCCCGCGCGCCCCCACAGCGGCAGCGCGGCGATGGTCAGCGCCGCAATGCCCGCCTGCACGCCGGCCATCAGGCGGTAGCCGCCGCGCCACGACCCGGCCGAAAGCGCCAGCGACATCAAAAACGGGCTGACCGTGACCCCCACGCCAAAAAAGCAGTGCAGAAAGTTCATGTGCGTGGCCTTGTAGTGCAGGGCCACATAGTTGTTCAGCGCGGTGTCGATGCTGCCCGCGCCCAGGCCCAGCGGCACCGAGAACAGGCACAGCCACCCAAGGCCCTGCGCGCAGGACATCCCCAGCAGCCCCGCCGCCGTAAGCGCCGTACACGCCGCCGTGACCCCGCCGGTGCCGAACCGCCGGATGAGCCGCGCCGACAGCAGGCTGGACACGATGGTCCCGCCGGAGGTCAGCACCGTCACCACGCCGGCGGCGCTGACCGGCAGCGAAAGTTCCGGGCAGATGGCGGGCCAGGCTGTCCCGAACAACGAATCCGGGATGCCCAGCCCGATGAACGCGATATAGATAACGATCAAAAGCAGGGTCGCCACAGGCGGTCCGCCTCCTTATTATATGTATGGCGCGGCTGGCGCGGCGGCCCGCGGCGCTTATTTGCGGCGGGCGTTGCGCTGCCAGCTGGCGTACAGGCCCTCCAAAATCAGGGTGTCGCGGTAGTGCAGCGGGGTCTCGCAGGCCTGGCGGATGCTTTCCGGCAGGGTGCCGGTGGCCACCAGCGGGGCCTGCGGCGCGCCCAGGGCCGCGCGCATTTTGGCGGCCATGGCGTCCAGCAGGGCGGCCGTGCCGTACACCATGCCGCTGCGCAGGCAGTCGGCCGTGTTGGCGCCCAGCAGGCGGCGCGGCGCGGCGCCCAGCTCCACCTGGGGCAGGCGGGCCGTGTTTTTGACCAGTGCGTCCAGCGAAAGCTGCGGCCCGGGCAAAATCACCCCGCCCACCAGGCTGCCCTCGCCGTCCACGGCCACCAGCGTCATGGCGGTGTCCAGGTTCAGCACCACCAGCGGCGGCGTGTGGCGGCGCAGCGCGCCCACCACCGCGCACAGCAGCTCCGCGCCCAGCTGGGCCGGGTCGTCCATGCGGATGCGCACGCCGCTCTTCAGCCCGGGGCCGACCTCCATCACGGGGGCCTGGGTCATTTTTTGCAGCGCCTCCCGCATACGGGCGGTGAGCACCGGCACCACGCTGGCCAGGATCACCGCCCGTATGCCCAGCGGCGAAACGCCGTACAGGTCCATCATGTTGATGATCTTGTAGCACAGCTCGTCCGAGCTGAGCGCGCTGTCCGCAAACAGGCGGGAGGAAAAATTCAGCCGCCCGTCCGCGTCAAAGCCGCCGAAGGTGATGTTGGTGTTGCCGATGTTGAGCGCCAGCAGCATACAAAGCCCCTCTTTCCTTATATAGTAAAAGCGCTATAGCCGTATCATACTATAGTCGGCGGCAAAAAGCAATTGCGGCGCACCGCGGGCGGCTCCACAAGATATGGGGCCGGGAAAGAAAGCGAAAAGAAAAATAAAAAAATTGTCAAAAAAGGTGTTGACAAACGGGGTTTTGGGTGGTAAACTAATCAAGCTGTCGCAAGGCAGCGGGCGCCGGAAAGGCTGCAAAGCCCATGGCTGTGCGGTTTGCACAGGCCGCCGAAAGGCGGCGGGCGAAAAAAACTTCAAAAAAGTGCTTGACAAAGGCAGTTGGATGAAGTATAATAAATAAGCTGTCCCGCAAGGGGCGGCGCCCAGCAGGACCTTGAAAATTGAACAAACCTGAAACTTGTGGAACCTTGAT